>JAQGHT010000226.1 GCA_028291565.1 Planctomycetaceae bacterium
GAAATGTGTCGGGTTGAGTTGGAATTCGATTGGGCCTGGGGGATTGGGCTTGGGTCGGTTTGGTTTGGGAGGCTTTCATTGGGGAGGGCACCGCTGCCGTTTGGAAGATCACCTTTGCCAATTCGGATTTCGCTTCCTCTTGAGACAGGCGTCTATCTCCGTTTTTGTCGGCGGCCTGAAATGCCGTTTGAAAGCGTGTCAGTTGATTCTGAATTCCAGGATCGTTGGAATTTTTGGCTGCCGCCAGCAGATCAACCTGAACCTCATCCAGAGTCAGCATCTGGTCACGATTCTGATCTCGGTAAACGAATGCCACGTCGATGGAAACTCGAGTCAAATCCACATTGAACGCAAATTCATTCTGCCCCAGATAACCGTCTGAATTGAGATCGAACAGTTGAAAGTAATGACGCGACAAAGCCGCCAGCTCTATCGTCGGAAATTGGTAAAACTCGTCGAGTGCGATCCGACGGTCCGCGTTTTTGTCGGATGGCAGTTCATGCCATTTGGCGATCATGTTGGCCAGAGGAGTCAATCGGTATTCCGCCAGCGACAGGAGCTGATTGCGATCTGTATCAAAAGCAGGCAGCATGACTGCCGCAAGTGCCCGTTGATAGTCGGGAACTCCTTGAGTCAACTCTGACTTGCTCACTTGGCCATCAAAGTCGGTGTCATATTTCAGAAAATCAGAAATGGAGTCGCGATTCCAATTTGGAAATGAAATAAATACCTGGAAACTCAACATTTCGTCATGGTTGGAGTCCGCCGCGCCAAATGTGGCGTTGGCGCTCGCCCCCTCAAAGCCGCGTTCCGTATATTCCGCTCGACTCAACTGATCATCATGGTTTGCATCGGCATGAGTGAACAGCATGGCGAAGTGCACAATTCCGGACGGCTCGCGATAATGCAGACCATCCAGTCGATTGACACCCGCCGTAGCGTTCACGACGCGACCCATTTCCGCAAACGATATCAATCCATTCTGATCTGCGTCCCAGTCCCGCATTTGCGAAAGTTCCAAGCCCGGAAAAGAGCTCGCGAACCCGGATTGCTGAAATTCCGTCGCACTCAGTTGGCCGTCAGAGTTCTTGTCAGCCTCTTTCAACTTCACAGCGGCGAGGATTCGAAGCCGGGCTGCAAACGCGACCACGGGATCGGGACCCGCGAGCCTGAGACGCCAGTCGTTCTGATTGGGAATCTGCTGAAACTCCGACACGGAAATCGATCCATCCTGGTTTCCGTCAAAGACCTTAAAATCTCGAGCCGCAGCAGGCTGCTTTGTTTTGTCGACGGGAGCGAGAAACTCCGCCGAGGTCAGTAGTCCGTCGGCGTTGGAATCACGGAGTTTGAACGCCTCGCTTTGCATCGGGGTTTGTCCAATCGCAGGGGAATGGCAACTGAAAAATGCCATCAACGCCCAACCGCGCATAAGGACAGAGACTCTTCTATGAGACGGTCGATATCGAGTCGCGAATGTCATCATGATTCCTCAATGAAATTGATCGGCGCTGTTCATCTTCCGTAATTTTTGGGATTCCGCAACATTCAGAAGCCATTTCCGGACTGTACATCAAATCCCGAATGCCTGGAACGGACGTAATCGTCCGGCAATCACGCCGGACTCGACGATGTGAACGTCCGTGTCGGTTCAAGTCGTGCAGATCGTCACTCGAAAACGCCACGATACGACTCCGACGAGGTCGATCTTGCATTTTCAATGGATCGAGTTGATAATCATCTGAGCACGCATCCAGATCATTTTCCAGGGCCGCAAAGATGGCGTCAAAATGGTATCTGAAGGCCGAAGGCGCGGAAACGGGACCGCTCTCATTTCGTGAACTTGCCGACTTGGTGCGCTCGCAGGCGATCGCGGAAACTGATCTGGTTCGTCCAGACTGGAAGACAGAATGGCAGCGGGCAGATAGCGTCATCGGGCTGTTCTACATGGCCCGAAAGTCTCCCGAGGAAGCTGCGTTACTCGACGAGGCTTCCCTGGAATCGGTGTCGAGCGGCTCTCCTGATTCAGTCGCTGATCCTGACGACGCCGCGCCCGCAATTGAAGTATCACAGCCGGGCTGGATGCAGCGATTATTGCACGTGATCCGGCTGAGGAAGCCGTCAGATGCGAATCTGAAAAACAAAACCGGCTCAGGCGATTCTGCGAAGGCTGGACCTGATAGTCAGCCCTCCGAGTTGCTGCCTGAATTCCCGTCGGATTCCAATCTCGCTCCTTCCATTGCAGCCACAGGCAGCGCCGAGTGGTCCAATGCGGTTGACGCGGTTTTGGCTCGAACGGACGCTCGCGCGCCAGATCAAGCCTCCATAACGGAGCAACAACCGTCACCGCGAAATTCCGCCGCAAATCGACGTCTGGCTACGTGTTTTCAAGTCGTCATGGCGATATTGTCTGCCCTGTACGTGATGGATGCGGTGGAAAAATGGTCGGCTGAAGAGACGGCACTCCAGGCGCGACGGACATACCTCTATAAGCGACAGAGTGAAACTGGAGCGCGCGGTAAGCCGGCTGACATGGAGCAACGATTACGTGCTTCAGATGGACGCTGGCCCCGTCGCTACTTTCCGTACCTGGGAGAATGGGAAGGGGCCGAATACGTGTCCCTGATGATTACGCTGGGCATGTCAACCGCAGTGCTGACATACGCACTGGAAAAAATGGTGGAATTGATCCTGCATGGACGACTTTTTGTACGCCGCAGAGATTTGCAATGAACGATACTGCAGACTGCACAACCTGAAGGTCATTTGAAGGATTTCCCGCACGCGGCCAGAAATGAAATGGATTCGACGCTGGCAATCATCTTCCAGAAATCAACAAACAGAGAGCGTCACATGAATCGCACCGAATCTCTGAATCGAAAATCAACAACTGGACCGTGCCGCGCGGGTCTTTCCTTGATCGAAGTCCTCGTGGTTCTGACGATCATTTCGATCCTGCTCGGGGTGCTTCTGCCCGCGGTTCTGAACGCTCGGTCTTCATCGCGGCGTCTCCAATGTAAGAGTCACCTGCGAAATATCGCCATTGCGCTGATTTCAGAAACCGACAACAGACAAAAGTTTCCCGCTTCAGGGTATTTCGGAAAATTCGGGGGCGACTTTCACAATTGGGTGGTCACTATCCTGCCGTGGATTGACCAAAGCGTGATTTACGACAAATGGGATCTCCAACAGCCGTTCAATTCCGCAGCCAATCTGGCATTGGGGAACTCAGTGATCCCAGTCCTGGTCTGCCCAGACGATATCACCGCTGCTGGGCAAGGGGACCTGAGTTTCGTCGTCAACGGGGGATTTGGCTGGACCGGCCCTCCCTGCGGCGTCATCACGCCATCAACCTATGCTCCGATCGACTTGAGTGGCCACGGTCCTTGCGTCCCTGGGGTTCACAAGAAAGGCAAACCGTCCGATTTCGATTTGCTGTTCCAAACCGGTCTGATGTTTGCTGAGAACTGGCCCAAGCCGCAGATCCGCCACAAATGGCATAATATGGGATCGATTTTCGACGGCACGTCGCAAACAATCATGCTCGCTGAGAACATTCATTCAGGATACGACAAGACTGGCCATCATGGGAATTGGGCGAATCCCTTGTCCTGGCGGACCTGCTTTTTCATCAGCGGTCACGTCTGCAAAGACTTCAGTTGCATCAAAGCAAATGTGGACTACACCAAAGCCAACGATAAATCGGACGCTCCTTACAAGTATGAATCGTTCAATGTCCCCTATCAAATTGAAGGTGCCGCCCCCTGGCCCGCATCCTTACATGCAGGTGGCGTGAATCTCGCCTTCTGTGACGGGAGTGTCCGGTTTGTTTCAGAAAACTTGGACGGACGAATTTATGTCAGCCTCGTGTCGCCTCAAGGCTCGTTGATAACAGGAGCGCTTGCACAAGTTCCGGTCGATGAAACCAGCTTTTGATCGGTCGAGATCACGATTTGACTTTGGCAAACTGAGATTGAGAGGCTGACAAACGTCCTGATTTGTCTGTAGGCGATGTCTCTTCGAGACTCGCAGTCTAAGAGCTTTTCAATTTCCGTTCAGGCAAACTCTGCGACGCACCGGTTGTTTGGCAGGTTCTAAAAGTCCAAAGTCGCTTGAGGGGCTTCTCCAGGAAGATTCAAAGTGCCGTCAGGTTGCTTCCGGGTTGGGTGATGATAACATAGTCAACGGAATTGACCGACACTGCTGCGGCCTCTGCCGGAGCTTCCGGAGCGAACACACAATTCCGTTTTGAACGCAGGAAACTTCGCAGTTTCGGGTGTTCGCTGGACCTGCTTATCGTCGGTCCCGAGATGTCGATACGTCAAAGGAGTCAGCATGTTGCCGTCGCGTCGGGAGTTTATCAAATCCGCGGTTGCCGTTGGGGCCGCCGCTTCTTGTCTTCAACTGGAATCCACCATCGTGCAAGCTGCAGAAACGCCGCTCAAGGGCCATATCAATCACTCAGTTGTCTTCTGGTGTTTTAACATCGCGGGTGAGAAATGGGACATCGAACAGACGTGTGTCAACGCCAGGCGTCTGGGGATCAAGTCGGTCGAGATCTGCGGGCCGGACACCTGGCCCACGCTGAAAAAACATGGCCTGGCCTGCGCCATTGCACCCAACGGAATGCCGGGAGCTCCGTTCATGCGCGGCTTGAACAATCCCCGGTATCACGACGAAGTGATTGCGGTGACCACCAAAATGATCGATGACTGTCATGCCGCCGGTGTTCCCCGCGTGATCTCCTTCACCGGTTACAAATGGAACAATGCTGAAGATCCGACAAGCGGCGAGATCAGCCTGGAAGCCGGCGCGGCAAATTGCGTCGCCGCACTGAAAAAGCTTGCCGCGCACGCGGAAAAAAAGAACGTCACAATCTGTCTGGAACATCTCAATACTCGAGACAGCAGCCATCCCATGAAGGGGCATCCAGGCTATCAGGGAGACGATATCGATTATGTCGCGAACATCGTCCGCAAGGTCGGTTCACCACACGTGAAAGTGCTGTTCGACATCTATCACGTGCAGGTCATGAATGGCGATGTGATCCGACGCATCGAACAGTGCAAGGATGTGATTGGGCACATTCACACGGCGGGGAACCCCGGTCGCGGAGAACTGGATGACAAACAGGAAATCAACTATCCGCCCATCATGCGCAAGTTGTTGGAGATTGGCTACGCCGGCTACGTCGGTCACGAGTTCATTCCGACACGAGATCCTCTGGCCGGTCTGCGAGAAGCGGTCCAGTTGTGTGACGTTTAGCTGAGGATTTGCGCAACAATAAGTGCCGTAGGATGGGCCCTCTTGCCGCCCTCTTGCCCGTCGATGACCTGAAAGGCCGTCGGTAACGTCCGCCAGTTATTGATGCGCCGATCCTAGAGCGGTTTAACCCTGAGTCTTCCGGTTTGAGTAGATGAAACGTGCCACTGCTTTAACGCTGTACTCGGCGTTTAAGCAGTGCTTTTGATCGCGCTGTAAGCACTGCTTCACGACCGAGTACAGTCGTGAAGCAGTGGCACATTACCGAACGCTCCAAGGTTAAACCGCTATAAGTTCCCACGCGCTGGCAATTTCGAGATGCCCCCGATGACTCTGGAACCGTTCCTCATGTCGAAGTGTTGGCGACTGATTGGTCTGACGGGCGTTGTGCTCTGTCTGCTGTCCGTCTGCGCGCGTGCAGGCGACTGGCCGCATTGGCGAGGACCGAATCGCGACGACCGCGTTGACGAAGATTCAGGCTGGGACGCACGCGCGTGGCCCCTGCGCGATCCTGCCTGGAAGGCCAATGTGGGGGCGGGAGGCTCTTCGCCGCTCGTTGCTGGCGGACGTGTCTATGCATTAGGCTGGAAAGATGGCCAGGACATCGTCGTCTGTCTGGATGTGTCAACGGGCCACAGCCTGTGGAGTAGATCTTACACTTGCCCGGAACATGCCAGGCATGCCATGGGCGACGAAAGTTTGTACTCCGGGCCGACTTCGACGCCTGAATACGATGCGGAAACGGGATTCCTTTACACTCTCAGTTGCGATGGTGACTTGCATTGTTGGAATACGCGAGATCAAGGCCGGAAGGTGTGGGGAATCAATCTGTACCAGCAATATGCTGTCCCTCGCCGTCCGAAATTTGGGCGGTCCAGCCAGCGCGACTACGGTTACACCACTGCGCCGCTCCTTTCCGGAGATTGGATCATTGTCGAAGTCGGTGACGACGAGGGGAACCTGATGGCATTTTCCCGTCGAACGGGGGAACGTGCCTGGGTCTCGGAATTCAAGGGGCCCGCCGGTCATACCGGTGGCATCGTCCCGCTGCAAATCGAAGGTGTTTCTTGTGTGGCAGTGTTAACCTACGAGGGCTTGCACGTTGCCCGGCTGGATCCCCCGAATGTCGGTAGGACCGTGGCGTTGTACCCTTGGGGGACAGAATACGCGAACAACGTGGCCACTCCGGTGGTTCATGGTAACGACGTGCTGATCACGGCGGCTTACAATCACGTGGCGATCTGCAAACTCCATTTGACACTCGAGGGGGCGACGAAAGTGTGGGAGCAACCATTCGCGTCCAAGATTTGCAGCCCCATTATTGATCGAGGACGCATCTATTGGACGTGGCAGAAGCTGCATTGCCTCGATCTTGAGACCGGCAAGCAACTTTGGGAAGGGGGCGAATTTGGTGACGCGGGATCCTGTATCAAGACGTCGGACGACCGCTTGATCGTCTGGGGATATCATGGCCGGCTGGCACTCGTCGAGACGGCTGTTCGTGCTCCAGTTAAGTACCAGGAATTAGCTCGACTTGACCGAGTCTTTTCCGCAGATGTCTGGCCTCACGTAGTCCTGGCCAATGGCCAGCTCCTCTGCAAAGACCGGCAAGGGAATGTCAAATGCTTTTATCTTCGACCAAGTGACTCGGTGAAAAAATGAACCGACTTCTTGTTTTGGACTTCCTTTTGGTCTGATTGCTATTTCCACTCCTAATCAACCAGCTTTGCTGCGAAAACGAATCAATAACGCCTGGTCCTTTTTTCTCTGTACCAGGATTTCAGGCATAATCCCTCCGAGCATCACCACACGAAACGAGCGGCACTCAACGTTGCTGCTTACGTCGTTGAAAAAGCTCGTGACACTACGAGCTCAGCACGATAAGATGGCCATTGACCAGTGACGTGGCGAGGATTGAATTCGCATAGGGCGTCCACCAAAGCCACAAAGCGGAAAAGTTCAATGCACGATCTATTCGTCTGCTTCCATGCAGACGGATAGATCGCAATTCGTTAGGCCGTGAAATGAAAGCGCTTCAGTCTTCTGACACCATCGTTCGGCGATAGACCATCGGAACTTTTCACCGTGAAGCGTCTACTAGCAATCGCCGTACTGGTACTGGCCGGAATAGGAGTCATCCTACTCGCTTACCAAATTACCACCAACACTCGTACCGTTGCCGAGTGGCACTCAATCGGAGGAACAATTGGCGTTGATGGCCATTCGTTCTCGTTGGGAGCGGCAATCGGAAAGCCCCACTCGTATGACGCCCATCGCATTGCTCTCGCGGCAAAGCGGATGAATGAGTTCGGCGGTCACGATGTGTTGACGATCGCGCATGCGCCTTTCACCAGCGCAGAAATATATGAAATTGTCAATGGTCTGCAACTTGCTGAATTCCGTGGCGAGAACATTGCATTTGACGACAAGTGCCTGGATGCGATTTCTACTTCCCCTCACTTAACCCTAGTTGGTCTGACAAACTGTCCAGTCACGCCAGCAGGTCTGGTCCGGCTAAAATCGCATTCGGCACTCAAATTGTTATACTTGAATCGCATCAGGTTGTCGGCTGCTGAAATGGACGATTTACAACAACAACTTGGCTCAAAAGTGTTAATATGGGAGCGGGAGAAGCAGCAAATACTAAAGGAAGGCTGGAATACCGTTGTCGACAGGATGAATTTGTCGGATCATTGAATCGCAACAAATGCCTGACAAATTCTCTGTTCAAGAAGCCCGGTGGTTTGAAAGAGCACTCTGATAGGGATTTGGTACGGGATGCCGAGGTCCGTATCGGGACCGTCGAGCCAGCAAACTCTGTCTCATTCCACACCCGGCCGCTTCAGGCACAATCCCTCCGAGCGGCACAACACGCAACGAGCGGCCCTCAAAATTGCTGCTTAGGTCGTTGAAGAAAGTCGTGACACTACGTGTTTGGCACGATAAGATGACCATTGAGCAGCGACGTGGCTCGGATTGAATTCGCATCGGGCATCCACCAAAGCCACAAAGCGGAAAAGTTCAACGCGCGATCTATCCGTCTGCTTCCAGGCAGACGGATAGATCGCAATTCGATAGGCATCATGAAAACGGACGCTTCTCCACTGGAAGTTTTGCTTGAGGCGGCAAACACTGGCGTGATCGAATTCTCTGAAGTGGTCCCCAATGTCTAGACAGAAAACATGCTTTTCTAAGCTTTTCCTGGCGCCCGCCAGGTTCCCCTTTTCAATTGTGGGGACCATTATACGCAGGCGATTGATCGAGTTGCGGCAAGAGCATGCCGGCCCAGCCCCAACCAGCACCGAGATCATCACCCGTTGAGTTAAAGCTGGAAACTTAGCCCGGCGGAAGCGTTCCCTCGAGGTCTGCGTAGCTGTGAAGAGCGATCCCGATCTGTTTGAGGTTGTTCTTGCATTGAGTGCGCCGGGCCGCTTCCCGCTCTTGTTGGACCGCCGGGAGCAGCAAGGCGATCAGAACCGCGATGATCGCAATGACGACCAGCAGTTCAATCAGCGTGAAAGCTCGATTCCGTATCCGAGATGTCGGTTCGCCAATGGCTACCAGAGCGGTTTAACCTTGGGGCTGCCGGTTTGTGTCAGAGGATCGTGCCACTGCTTGCCGTTGTACTCAACGGAAGGAATTTTGAGTCAATGTTGTGTGGTTGTTTCTTGCAGGCTGCCAGCGATGATTGTAAACTTTCCACATCGTGCGTATGCGCACGATAATTTTTTCGAGGATCGAATGACGACTCAAAGCGAACTCCCGCTGACACTTCGTGCCGCTTACATGGCACTCCACCGGCGGTCGGAAACGGTGTTTGCGTCGCATGGTGTCACCGCAGACCAGTTTGTGCTCCTTGCAACTCTCTCAAGGGGGCAGGCCCTCACTCAGCGGGAACTGGCTCGACGGATGCCGTCTGACCCCAGCACCGTGAGGGCAATGCTCGTCCTGCTGGAACAGCGCGGATTGGTTCAAAGGGACGCTCATCCGACGGACTCACGCGCGCGAACGGTGACTCTGACTGTTGAAGGAAAACGGAAGTTTCGGCAACTCTGGACAGCGGGCGACCCCATCCGGGTGCAGATGGTTAGCGCACTGCGGCCAGATGAGACACAAATGCTGGTGAATCTTCTGACGAGGGTTGCGGAGTCGCTGAATGCCGAGAGCGTGCGGAACGCAGGCGAAACATCCAAAAACATCCAAACAGAATCTTGAGGTAGAATCATGAGGGACAGTGTCTTGCGGTTCGGTACGTGGCTCGCGCTGGCATTGACGACGATTCCGGGGGTGGCACAATCGACAGATCGAAAGTTTACAGCGCCGCCTGATCGTTTTGATGCCCGCCAGGAGGGCGTCGATCACGGAAAGATCGAATTAGTCGAGTACGATTCGACGACAATCGGACTCCGGCGCAAGGCTCGAGTCTACACTCCGCCAGGATACACCACAGATCGCAAATATCCCGTCCTGTACCTGCTGCACGGCATCGGAGGGGACGAAAATGAGTGGGTCCGTCAGGGATCGCCCGACTTCATCCTCGACAATCTCTATGCGGACAAGAAGGCAATTCCGATGATCGTCGTCCTGCCGAATGGTCGGGCCGCGAAAGATGTCACGGCGCGAGATCCGATCCCCAAACAGTCACCTGCCTTCGCTGCATTTGAAAAGGATCTGCTTGTCGATCTGATTCCGTTCATCGAAAAAACGTATTCGGTTAAGACGGACCGCGAATCGCGTGCATTGGCTGGCCTGTCGATGGGAGGGGGACAGTCGCTGAATTTCGGCCTGAACAACCTCGACACATTTGCCTGGGTAGGGGGATTCTCGTCCGCCCCGAATACCAGGCCTCCTGCGGAACTTATCAAGGATCCTGAAGAAGCGAAGCGGAAGCTCAGACTTTTGTATGTTGCTTGCGGTGACAAGGACGGTCTGTTCCGGATCAGCCAAGGCGTGCACAACAGGCTTGATGAGAAGAAGATTCCGCACCTTTACAACGTGATTTCCGGTGGTGGGCACGATTTCAAAGTCTGGAAAAGCGATCTGTATCACTTCGCTCAACTCCTGTTCCAAGAGCAGAAGTAGGCAAGCCAAGCGCCGGAAAACGTCCTGGAAACGAAAACCAAAGACTCGATTCCTGCATCGACCACCTTGAGAATGCAGCCGACCCATACATCCATGCAGACCGGCGTGCCACGCCCTCCGTGTCATTGACACATATCACAATGTTTTGACCACGCCGCCGATCGAGGAAAGGCTGGTCATGTTCGGTTCTCGTTTTTCTGTTCCCTGAATCAACAAATTTGTTCGGCCCCACGTTGGCGGGCTGGTGCGCTTGTTCGATAGAATCGCGGCGAAGCGGTTATCCACATCGCATGAAACTGTTTCTGTCGGTCGTAAGAATCACGCCGAAGCCGATTGAACTCAAAGGCACCTTTGAGAAGTCAATCGGAACGGTCGACTGCAAAAATCAGCCAGCAAATCGGAATCCGGTGATGAAGCATCTCAGGCAAGGTTTGATTTATCTGTGTCTCATTGTCTCCTCTCTGGTTGTCCAGGCAGAGGCGCAAGAGCATCCCGATCGCGTTGTGCAGTCGGGTGTGCCGCAGGGTAAAGTCACCTCGGGGCAGTTCAATGACAGCAAGGGCTTTCCAGGGACGAAGCGCGATTACAGTGTTTATGTGCCCGCTCAGTACAAAGACGACGAACCGGCCGCGTTGATGGTGTTCATGGATGGCGGCGGATACTCGAATACGAAGGGCGGGTTTCGAGTACCGACCGTGTTTGACAATCTCATTCACCAGAAGAAGATGCCGGTCACGATCGCGGTGTTTGTGAATCCGGGCACGGTCGCAGCAACGGCCAACGGAGCAAAAGATCGCAGCAATCGTTCGTTCGAGTATGACTCGATGGGCGATCGGTACGCGACCTTTCTGATCGACGAATTCCTGCCGGTCGCATTGAAAGGACTTAATGTTTCGAGCGACCCGGCGAAGCGCGCGGTTTGCGGAATCTCGTCGAGTGGCATCTGTGCTTTCACTGTCGCGTGGGAGAAGCCAGAGCAATTCGGCAAGGTCCTCAGCCACATCGGCAGCTTCACCAACATTCGTGGCGGTTGGGCCTATCCGGGGCTCGTGCGCAAGACGAAGGGCAAGCCGAAGGCCATCAAGGTCTATCTGCAAGATGGTCGTGAAGACCTCAACAACCTGCATGGCAATTGGCCATTGGGGAATCAGGATCTCGCGGCGGCTCTGCAATTCGCGGGCTACAAGTACAAGCTCGAAATGACAGAAGGGGGACACAGCGGTAAGTGGGGCGGCGAGATGCTGCCCGAGACATTGAAGTGGCTGTGGGATGACACTGCCGAGAGCACGAATATCCCGATCGTCGAGACGAAGCCCGCTTGGGAGCCGCACCCGGACGCGGTCGCGAAGGACAGTGTGCCAAAGGGAACCGTCGAGCAAATGCCCGTTTGGGAATCTAAGATATTCGCCAACACGACTCGTGATTGGTCGGTGTATGTGCCTGCTCAATATAAGTCGGGGGAGCCCGCTGCGTTGATGGTGTTCCAGGATGGCGAGGGCATGAAAAACGTCAAGGGTCGCTGGCGCGTGACGACGGTATTCGACAACTTGATCGCTCGCGGAGACATGCCGCCCACGATCGCGGTCTTCGTCAACCCCGGTCACGAGAAAGACAAACCGCAAGAGCAGGGCAGGCGCTCGAACCGCAGCCTGGAGTACGACAGCCTTGGCGATCGTTACGTCCGCTTCTTGCTCGAAGAGATCATCCCGGAAGTGCGTAAGAAATATTCCATCTCGGACGATCCCGAGATGCATGCGATTGGCGGGTCCAGCTCGGGCGCGATCTGTGCTTTCACTGCCGCATGGGAGCGAACTGATTTCTTCCGCAAAGTCTATTCGAGCGTGGGCAGCTTCACAAATTTGCGCGGCGGCGACGTCTATCCGTCGCTCGTTCGTAAGACAGAACCGAAGCCGATCCGCGTCTACATGGCCGACACGAGTGGCGATGTCGACAACGCTTTCGGAAGCTGGCCGTGGGCCAATCAGCAGATGGCATCGGCCCTGAAGTACATGGGCTACGACGTCCGTTTTGACTGGGCTGAAGGCTATGCCCACAACGCGGACTTCGGCGGTGCTAAGTTTCCGGACGCCATGAAGTGGTTATGGCGCAAGGAAGCTCCAACTCCAGTGCTGGATACTCGAGGCGACCTCGGTGGGGATCTGACGTTACTCAATCTGCTGATTCGCGGTAAGTCGTGGGAAGTCGTCGCAGATGGTCTCGGATTCGCGGATGCACTATGTGCGGATAAAGCGGGCAACGTCTACTTCTGCGACATGAAGGCACCGTCCGTTGTTCGCATCGCGCCCGACGGAACGCGCAAGGAACTCTGTAAAGAATCCGTCAGCGGCCTGGAATTCAATCCTGATGGCTCATTGCTGTATGCCTGTCAGGGATCAAAGAATCGAGTCATCTCGATCAATCCGGGCAGCGGCGAAGTGAAAGTCGTCGCTGAAGGCGTGAAACCGAATGACCTCGCGGTCACGAGCGACGGTTTCATCCTGATCACCGAAACCGGAGCGCAGCAGGTCACTCGGATCAATCCAAGCACTGGCGAAGTCAAAGCTGTCGACACCGGCATCAGCAAACCCAACGGCATTGCAACGTCACCCGACGGCGGCACGCTCGCGGTCTCCGACTACGGCGGAACTCACACCTGGACGTTCAGAGTCAACGCTGGCGGGATGCTCGACGCGAAGATGCCGACGATGCCAATGCGACTGCCAATCGATCCGAAAGGCGAGTTCAAATTCAACGAGCCGCCCCGATACATCCAGAATTCTAAAGGAGATGGCATGGCGGTCGACAAAGTCGGTCGCTTCTATGTGACGAGCGACCTTGGCGTGCAAATCTTCGATCCAACCGGCCGCCCTTGCGGAGTGCTTCCGAAAGTCGACCAGGATCAGCCGCTCACCACCTGTATCCTCGCCGGTCCCAATCACAGCATGCTCTACATCGCGCACGGTACGAAGATTTATCGCCGCAACCTGACGGTAGAAAAGGCAAAACCATAGAGTGGGAGTTCAGTCGGAATTCTCGTGAATTCAGCGAAGACAGAAAGCCCGCGTCTTCGCGGCAGCTTCGGGCATGTGTATCAAGCACACGAAACTTCAGCATGCCTAGTTTGATTAGTCAGGTAGACTCATGAATCCACAACGACCGCTCAATCGCCGCCGATTTCTTGCAACCGCGGCAGCATCCGGAACATTGGGTGCGTTGCTGAACTCAGGCAGTTCCAAACTGAGGGCTGCGCCCCCGAACACGACTGGTGAAACCGATCACTTTTGGTACCGTCTTGCGCCGGATGGTCCCTACATCGATTCGCAACGAGACCACAAGGCATTCGGATTCCGCGAGGGGAAAATCTTTCTCTCCGAAGACAACTGCCGGACTTGGGCTCACAGTGCGGTCTTTCCCGACGCGGAAAACATCACCTTCAGTTGCCTCTTGAAAAACGGAAGCATTCTCTTTGCCACACGCGAGAAACTTTTCCTGAGCAGCGACAACCTGAAGACCTACCGACCGATCACCGTCAAGGATCGCGTTGGTCGAGATTATTTGCCGCACACACCCGTCAATCCTGATCAACCTGGCTGGTATTTCCATCCGCTCGATGGCGAGCACACTTGGGACGTGAAGGGTCAGGAGATGCTCGTGTGGGGCAACTACTGCAACGTGACGGGCGGGCCGGTGCCGGTGAATATCTACTACTCAACCGACAGCGGGCAGACGGTGAAGCTGGCGTATTCCTTCGGAGTGAATCCGCACTTTCAGCAGAAGGGCGCCGCACCTGGCGCGCTGCTCGGTGATGCGACAAACCCGCTGATCGCCCGTCATATCCACGGCGTGGCCTACAATCTGGTCGAGAACGCATTTTACACCTGTACGGGTGACATCAACCGTGGCAATGGTAACGAATGTCATTGGCTGCGCGGCACCTATGACGCCAAGACCGATACCTGGGACTGGATGGTGCTGGTCTCGGTGAACTCCGACTCGCGGTTCAAATCCGGCGGCATGAATTTCGTCGATGGTCGGCTCTATTGGGTTGCCGACGCGAATGGACCGAAAGTGGGTTCCAAGCACGATCGCGGAGTTTTCACCTGTGCTCCGGAGGACATCGCAAATAAATCCGCGCACAAGCTGCTGTACAATCTCGAATTCGAAGCCGCCAACATGATTATTCAAGACGGCGTGATGCTGGCCGCGCTCTATGCACCCGCTTCGACTTCTGTCTGCGGCTTCGTCTATTCCCCAGACATGGGCAAGACCTGGGCGCAGTATGACCTCAAGGAGTTCGGGCCGCGTTCCGGCGTTCGTTTTAACAAGAAAAACAGCGATGGCTGGTTCCGTGTCGACTTGAGAAAAGGCTGGATCGACCGCGCAGAAGTCTTGTTCATTAAACCGAAACCGTGATGGGCCGCAAATGCAAGGCGTGCAAAATAAGCCGATGAGCATCCCGCGCTTACAGAGTCCGATCCATACGATCAAACGTGAAGTGAATTCCGTCCGATTGACACGTCCGTGCCGGGTATTGATCTCTGTGACACCTGCCATAGACGGCGCGCCAGATGCAGCACGTGGCACTGGTACGCCCCGAATTGCTGTGGAAACGTAATCTCCAATTGACCGACGTGCACCGCAGTCGAGAATCGTGAAGACTTTTGCAAAAAACGACGTCAATCATTACGAACCAATGCGACCTTCTGCCAACAACTTAAGTTAGGCTGGAGGGCAGGGCGGCGGGGGATCGGCGCGACCTTCGATATTGCGCGCCAGTGCTTCACTACTCACGGTTCCAATTGAATCTGCCGTGTCGCTTCGTTTGTCCTCGCGCCGCCGATGTTCGTGATCTGCATTCGCAGTGTGCGAGTACCTGGTATTTTGTCGGCAGAATTGAAGCCGAGGCTGCGCAGTAAGGTCTGAACTGAATTCTGTGTTGCGGCACCGTTTAAGACGACCGACAATGGCGCCCCTTTTAACCCACCGCTCACCGTGCCGATGATCGTCTTGCCGAGTAATACTTTTTTTCCCTTGTGACTGATACCAGCCTGCTTCAGAATCGAGATCTTATCCTTCACGGATTGTCCCGACACTTCTAATACAGATCCGGCAAACGTCAACACGGGAGTGTCGACATCAGAAATAGTGGCTGCGTCATCCAAGGCCGTCACTTTCTTCGCGAACACATGGAGTATCAGCGGCTGAGAGTTCAAGGCGATGACAGTGGGATCGTTAACTGCCTGTACAGTTAACTGAAAGGTCTGACTCGAAGAGAGAGAACCATCGCTGACCGTGATGGTGATCATCGTCGAACCGCTCTGGTCATGTGCCGGAGTGATCAGCAGGCTGCGATTCGTACCCGCCCCGCTGATCACGATATTCGCATCTGGAACTAAGCTGCTAACCGACGATGTTGCGTTGACTGCCAATTGAGCAACGCTACTATCCACATCAGTGATGGTGAAGTTTAATGTCCCCGTGGAATTATCCTCCTGAATAATCTGTGACGAGAAACTTGTCATCGTCGGAGCCTCGTTGACATCGGTAACCCTGATTGTGAACGGCTTTTCAAAAGCCAGACCACCCTGATCCGTCGTGCGGACCCGGATCGTGAAAGTGTTCTGTGTCTCGAAATCGAGGCTTTGCGTGGTCTGAAGCTGGCCGTTGGTGATTATGAATGAGCCGTTATCCGAACTGCCAGATCCTGGCACAAGCGTGTATGTGAACGAGTCCCCCTGATCCGGATCGACCGCCGCGAAAGTACCAACGGTCGAACCGCCGGCACGGTTCTCGGCGATTGAGGTTGATGACAAGTTGAGATCAGTCGGGGCCTCATTCAGGTCAACGATGTTGAGTGTATAATTACGAGTGGCATCTGGGGTGGATCCCACGCTGCTGTCATCCACGTTAATTGTTACTTGATATACGGATTTCGCTCCGACATTGAGGACCGCGCCCGCCTTCAAGTACAGTCCGCCGTTCGTTAGTTCGAATGACAATGCAACAGGACCGCTCAGGCTGTAGACATTCGTTCCCAATGCATCGTCGACAGCCCCGATATCCGCCAGACGGACGCGGCTTGTCGTGTTCGTGTTGTCGGCAAGTGTTGAGGTCGAGTTGGTCAAGACGATCGCGCTGGGAGCCTCGTTGATATCGCCGACGTTCAGAGTGTAAGTAATACTGGCATCGGGACTGGAACCCACGCTGCTGTCATCGACTTTGACGTTCACCTGGTACGAGGCTTTCGATTCGAAGTCCAGAACTGTGCCCGCCTTTAAATAGACAATGCCCCCGATCAGCTCGAACGCCGTCGCATCGGGACCGCTCAGGCTGATGACATTCACTCCGGAAGCATCGTCAACGATACTGACATCTGCCACTCGGAAATCATTGGTGGTACTGGTGTTTTCGGCAAGTGTTGAGACCAGGTTGGTCAAGATTACCGCAGTTGGAGCCTCATTGATGTCGTTGACCGTCAACGTGTAAAGTGAACTGGCATCCGGAGTACCTCCGACATTGCTGTCATCGACATTGACCCGCACCTGATACGACGCCTGGGACTCGAAGTTGAGAACCGTCCCAGCCTTCAAATAAAGAGAACTGTCCATCAGTTCGAAGTCCGCCCCATCAACGCCGCTCAAGCTGACGGTATTTGTTCCCAACGCGTCGTCGACTATCGCAATATCCGCAAGCCGAATGCGGGTTGCGGTGCTGGTGTTTTCGAGCAGCGTTGAAACTGTGTTGGTGAAAATGACGGCAGTCGGAGATTCATTTACGTCGGTGAGTGTCAGAGTGTACGAGCTGCTGACATCTGGAGTTAATCCCAAGCTGTTATCGTCCACGTTGATCGTGAGCTGATACGACGATTGCGTTTCAAAGTTGAGGGCCGTTCCGGCCTTCAAGAAGAGCGCTCCGTTCGACACTTCGAAATCCGCAGCATCTGGACCGTTCAGACTGATGCCATTCGTGCCTAAGGCATCGTCGGTGACTCTGATGTCCGCCAATTGAATATGGAATGCCGTGTTCGCATTTTCCGCGAGTGTCGACAGCACGTTGTTCAAGGCCACTGCTGTCGGAGCTTCATTGATATCAGTGATAGCCAGACTGTAGTTCAAGTTTGCGTCTGGTGTAGAGCCCACGCTGCTGTCATCGACATTGATGGTGACCTGATACATGGTTTTCGCTTCGAAGTTCAGGATCGTCCCCGCCTTCAGGTACAGCGAGCCACCGAGCAATTCGAATGCCGGCGCGTCCGGGCCGCTGAGACTAAAAGCGTTCGTGCCCAGGGCATCGTCGATCACACCAACGTCGGCGATACGAATGCGGTTCGTAGTGCTGACGTTCTCGGCGAGCGCTGAGACTTTGTTGGTCAACGTGACGGCAGTCGGGGCGGTGTTGACATCAGAGATTGACAAGGTGAAGCTGTTGCTGGCATCTGGGGTGGTACCGACGCTGCTGTCGTCCACATTGACAGTCACCTGATAAGTGGCTTTCACTTCGGCGTTGAGGGTGGTCCCGGCCTTTAAATAAAGTCCGCCTCCAAGCAGCTCAAAGGCCGTGGCGTCAGGGCCACTCAAGCTGAAAACGTTCGTTCCCAAAGCGTCGTCAGTGACACCAACGTTCGTCAACAGGATACGGTTCGCAGTGCTCGTATTCTCGGCCAAGGTTGACACGATGTTGGTCAAGCTTACGGCGGTCGGAGCTTCATTGATATCAGTGATAGTCAGGCTGTAGTTAAAGCTGGCGTCTGGAGTGGAGCCCACGCTGCTGTCATCGACATTGATAGTGACCTGATATGTGGATTTCGCTTCGAAGTTCAGGATGGTCCCTGCCTTGAGGTACAGAGCGCCGCCGAGCAATTCGAATGCCGGCGCGTCCGGGCCGTTGAGACTCAAAACGTTCGTACCCAAGCCATCGTCGGCGATGCCGACATCGGCCACTCGAACATGGCTCGTGATGCTCGTATTCTCCGCGATCGAAGACACCAAGTTGGTTAATATGACCGCGGTTGGCGCATGATTGAAGTTGGAGATCGACAAAGTGTAGTTGATGCTGGCGTCCGGTGTGGAGCCGACGCTGCTGTCGTCAACATTGATCGTCACATGATAGAACGGCTGCAAGTCGATGTTGAGAACCGTTCCGGCCTTCAAGTACAGCACGCTGCCGATGATTTCGAATGTCAGTGCATCGGGACCGCTCAAACTGAGGACGTTCGTTCCCAGAGCATCATCGATAACAGCAATGTCGGCGAGGCGAATATGACTAACGGTGCTGGTATTCCCGGCGATTGAAGACACCGTGTTGGTCAATCCGACGGCGGTCGGAGCTTCATTGACATCGGTGATAGCCAGACTGTAGTTCAAGCTGGCGTCTGGAGTGGAGCCGACGCTGCTGTCGTCGACATTGATGGTGACCTGATACGTGGTTTTCGCTTCGAAGTTCAGAATGGTTCCCGCCTTCAGGTACAGCGAACCTCCAAGTAATTCGAATGACGGCGCATCAGGACCGCTGAGACTGAAAACATTCGTGCCCAATGCATCATCGGTTACGCCAACGTCCGCCAGCCGGATATGGCTCGCCGTGCTCATGTTCTCGGCAAGCGACAGTACTGCGTTGGTCAATGTCACGGCCGTTGGAGGATCATTGAACTCGGTGATTGTTAGAGTGTAGGGAATACTGGCATCAGGAGTCCCTCCCACACTGCTGTCGTCGACATGGATGGACACCTGATAGATTGGCTGCGCGTCGATGTTGAGAACCGTTCCGGCTTTCAGGTACAGTACGCTGCCTATGATTTCGAATGTCAGCGCATCGGGACCGCTTAAACTGAGGACGTTCGTTCCCAGAGCATCATCGGTAACAGCAATGTCGGCGAGGCGAATATGACTCGCGGTGCTGGTGTTCTTGGTGATTGAAGACACCGTATTGGTCAATCCGACTGCGGTCGGCGCTTCGTTGATATCGGTGATCGCCAGACTGTAGTTCAAGCTGGCGTCTGGAGTGGAACCTACGCTGCTGTCATCCACAGTGACCGTGACCTGATAAGTGGATTTCGCTTCGAAGTTCAGAGTGGTCCCCGCCTTCAGGTACAGCGAGCCGCCGAGCAATTCGAATGCCGGTGCATCAGGACCGCTGAGACTGAAAACGTTCGTGCCCAATGCGTCGTCGGTCACGCCAACATCCCCCAGACGGATATGGCTCGCCGTGCTCACGTTCTCCGCGAGCGACAGTACCGCGTTGATCAATGTCACGGCCGTTGGAGGGTCATTGAAATCGGTGATTGTGAGAGTGTAGGGAATACTGGCATCAGGAGTTCCTCCCACGCTGCTGTCGTCGACATTGACGATCAACTGATAGGCGACTTTCGATTCGAAGTCGAGTTCAGTTCCCGCTCTCAAATAGAGTGCGTTTCCAACCAGTTCGAAGGCCGTGGCATCGGGACCGCTCAGGCTGAAAACGTTCGTTCCAAGTGCGTCGTCGATGACTCCGAGATCCGCCACTCGAACACGGGTCGCGGTGCTCGTGTTCTCGGAAAGCGTTGACACGATGTTGGTTAACGTCACGGCCGTCGGTGCTTCATTGATATCGGTAATCGCCAGGTTGTAGGTCGTGCTGGCGTCCGGGGTCGCTCCGATGCTGCTATCATCGACATTGATGCTCACCTGGTACGCAGCTTTCGCTTCGAAGTTGAGGATGGTCCCCGCCTTCAAGTACAGAACGCTACTGATCAATTCGAATGCACCCACATCCGAACCACTCAGGCTGAGTATATTTGATCCGAGCGCGTCGTCGGTAACGGCGACATCCCCCAATCGGATATGACTGGCAGTGCTTGTGTTCTCCGGCAGTGTCGCCACAGTGTTCGTCAGCGAGACGGCGGTTGGTGCATGATTCACGGCATTGACCGTCACCAGGAATGACTGCAAGGTCATACTGTCGTCACTATTTCCTGCAATCCCATCGGATCCGGTGTCCCTGACAGTCACGGTAATGGTCGTCGTCCCGAATTGATTGACGGCGGGAACAAATGACAGCGTGCGATTCGCCGCAGGGGCATTGAACTGTAGGCGACCATTCGGCACGAGTGTTTGATTCGATGATGTCGCGGTCACCACGAGGTTTTCGGGCGCGGTCTCCGCATCTCCCACCTCAAACGCGATTGGACCGACCGGTACGTCCTCATTCGAGACCTGGTCCGAAATGTTCGTCAATGTCGGTGGCGCATTCACGACGATGCTGAAAGACTGAATATCGCTCGCGGCAGGCGAGCCGTTGTCGGTCACTTTCACCGTCACCGTGAATGTCCCAGCGGTGCCGGCCGTCCAATGGAAGGCCCCCGTTGTCGCGTTGAGCGTGATTCCGGACGGCCCGCCCGCTTCCAAGCCATAGGTCAACACATTCGCTGGCAAGTCAGCATCCGTCGCTGAAAGGGTCAGATTGAGATCCGCCCCCAGCGGGACAGCCTGATTCCCGATGGTAGCCAGGACGGGAGCCTGATTCGCTTCCTTGACCGCAATCTGGAAAGTCTTCGTGTCCGATAGAGGAGGCGATCCATTATCCGTGACTCGAACGCTGACATTAAATGTTCCGGGACCTTGAGCTTCCGTCGGCCGCCACGTGAAGACGCCTGTAACTGGATCAATCGAGGCACCGGACGGTGCACCCCCCAGCAAACTATAAGACAGCGCTTGACTCGGCAAATCTGCATCGGTCCCATGCATGGTGAGCTGCAGTTGCACTCCTTCGAACACGGACTGATCGCTCATCGGTGTCAATACGGGAGCCTGATTCACTTCATCGACAGTGATCGTAAAAGTTTTTGAGTCGCGCAGGTTGCCGGTCCCGTTGTCAGCGACTTGTACGGTCACTGGATAGGTCGCTCCGCCTTGATTCTCTGAGGGAGTCCATGTGAAAACACCCGTGCTGGAATTGATGGTCGCACCTGCAGGCGCTCCCGCGGCGAGTGTAAACGTAAGCGACTGACCTGCATCGGGATCAGTTGCCGCCACCGTGACCGTCAGGGCGCTTCCCTCGTTGACCGTCTGATTACTGATTGACGCCAGTGTCGGCGGTGTATTAGGAATGGGTTGCTGCAATTGAACCAGAAATGCACCGTTACCATTGAGTAGTACTTGTGCGGCCCCCGGATCAACGTCCGTGGACGCCGTGAAACGACCTGCCAAAGTGACGTTCTTGTTGGAGTCGATTCCAACTCCGTATGCCTGATCGAGTCCTGTCCCACTGACTGTCGCAACCCACTTGACTGTATTCGCCGCTTCGACTCGGACAACGAATGCGTCTTCCGCACCAGAACTGACCCGAGAGTTACTCGTTCCGCCGACGTTGAATTCCGCCGTTCCATTGAAGTATCCCGCGACATAGATCGATCCGGACGAGTCATAGGTCAGCGCCGTGGCGGCGTCTTCATTCACTCCGCCAAACTGACGAGCGGAGAGATAGTTCCCGTTCGTATCCAATTTCAACAGGAAGGCATCCAGATTACCGGCACTCGTCAAGGAGTTGATAGCGGCACCGGGATTGAAGTCCACCGTGGATTGAAAACTTCCTGCAATCAAAAGATT
>JAQGHT010000234.1 GCA_028291565.1 Planctomycetaceae bacterium
AGAGACGCTGTAGGTTTGTCGGTGGGAATTCCCAAGCGGCAAACAGCAGCGACTAAACCGCGCGACGCGCTCGATGACTTGATGGATGGTTTGGATCATCTTGAGTTTTGACAACATGTGATATCGGAACAGCAGGATACTATGACCGCGACTGAATTGGCTCCTCGGCTACGGGGCGTCATTCCCCCGATTGTGACTCCATTGACGGCGAATCGTCGTTTTGATGAGACTTCCGCTCGGAAGTTATGTGAGTTCATGCTGGCTTCAGGAGTCCACGGACTATTCGTCCTGGGGACGTCGGGCGAGGGCCCGTATTTGAGCGAAGCAGACCAAATCGCAGCAGTCCGCAACGCGGTCGCGGTGGCAAATCATCAGGTGCCAGTGTTAGCAGGACTGCTGGCACCAGGTACAGACCAGGCCTGCGTGCTTGCGGCCCGCATGGAAGAAATTGGGGCCGACGCTGTCGTCGTGGCGCCGCCCTATTATTACCCCGCCACCCAACGCCAGATTATCGAGCATTTTCGATTGATCCAGCAGTCCGTCAAGATTCCCGTCATGGCCTATGACATCCCCGTCACAACGCATCATCGCATGCAGTTGGAGACTGTTCTGACGTTAGCCAACGAGGGAACAATTATCGGGATGAAAGATTCGACTGGAGACTACGGCACCTTCCGGCGACTGCAATTGAAAGCGCCAGCGGGATTTCGACTTTTGACTGGCTCGGAACCCTTTTTCGATTCCGTCTTGTCTGCCGGAGCTCACGGCGTCGTTCCCGGGTTGTCGAACGTCGCTCCACAAGGATTCGTGGCGCTTTACAACGCCTTCCTGGCTGGAAATCAAACCGAGATGGCAGCCATTCAAGCTCGGTTGACGCGGCTGATGGAAGTCTTCTTCAAGCCAGACGGAACCGTGGAGATTGGGCGGGCGATCGCAGTGATGAAAGCCTCGCTACGGCTCCGAAATGTCATTGCTTCGGCCACGGTATCTCGCCCATTTCCCGAATTGGCGCCCGCTGAAGTGGAACGGATCCGTGGAATCATGCAAGAGACGGGATTCTTGGAGTAATCATTCGGCTAAACTGTTGCCGAATTGCTAATCATCCTTGTTTTCAGGATTTCACCGTTTCGACATGGACCAGACGCAATCTCCACTGCACGTTGCCGCCGAGCAAATTCTCGACGACCTCGCGATCATCATCCTGGACGCCGAACAGGCCACCAAGCCACTGGAGTTGCCTCCATTTCGGCCCCAGCTATTCGAACTCTTCGCTCGGGCCGTGGCGACTGGCCTGGTGCACGAAGATGCTGAGCCAGATCTCTCGTCGGATGGGGTGCTCAAAGCATTGGCGGAGCGTTTTGGCTTAGCTAGCGGAGTGCGTAATTCCGTTGCCAAAGATGTCGAACTGGCACCAGAGCATCTGGCGAAAATGCGATTGCTCTGGTCGTTGCTGCGAATGTGGATGGAGTGGACTTATGCGTGGGAACGCTGGCCCGAATACCACATTCCCGCGTGACTAAATCTGCCCATCCAATGCCATCTGGTGGAAGCAATGCACCGTCTTGTCCTGGTTTTCCAGTAACCAGTCGATGGACGGTTCATTATTCATGGCCTTCTTGATCGCCTTGGCAGTCGCGGCCCGGTTGGTTTCGAACAGGATCTTGTGATCGATTTCCACGTCGACAACACTCGGATCGAGCCACACCGAAATAATGATTCCCAGATCATTCGCTTTTTCTTTGGGGATGTCTCCGGCGCGGACTGCGTCGAGAACTCCATTGGCGATTGCCGCCTGCACGGTGCCCATCAAAATGTTCGTGTATTTCGTGCTCGTCACCGTGACTTTACTGACCATCAGGGTCACGGGCCGCACTTGAACATCGCAATTCAAAATGGCGAACACGCGGCTGTGACCTTTGGTCTGGTCACCAATCAGGGTGGCGATCGCCTGGCCCACTGGACCGTCCAATTCGCCAATCACAACTTCTGGTTCCGCCGCCGACCAGGAGGGAGCCGCTTCAACCAGTGCTTCGCCAGTTCGCATGACAATTCGTGCAGTCATTCCCAATTCTTTCCTATGATGTTTGTGTTTGCCAATTATTCAAACGGACGTTCCAGTCGTTCGCATCGAACGCGACGGACAGGATGTCCATCCTACTGACCCGCTACATGACTATGTGTATTCAATCCCGCCAGATAGCTCAACATTCGAGCTTCGCACACGGGAATCTCCCGGGCGAGGCGAGTGCTGATTGGTTCGGGATTCCGGTCGGTCTGCAGTTCGTTGACATATTGGAGCAATACCTGCCGCGTTTCCGGTGAGCTGTGAAGCATGAAATGGACCCAGGCCCACGATTCGCGGTATTCGGCACGATGCATCAATTCGATTTTATCCAATGCCTCAAGCCGCGTCAGGTCAGGACGCCACCCATTCTGGATAGCCAGAGTCAGCCGATGCACATAATCAGGCTGGATGTTGCCGGGTCGAGGCCCCGCGACTTCGAAGTATTCGGCCAACCCTTCGTCTAACCAGAGAGGCACGGTCTTCAAGCCAGCGTGCAGCAATCCATGAGTATATTCGTGACGCAGGTCTTCCTGAATGCGGTCACCCCAATAGGTGTAAACCGCCAGTTCTGCTTCGGTCGCAATGAAGTACGCACGCCGGGACGGCAAGCCGGGGTGAGCGGTTTGCAGATATTGATGGTAGGCCAATTCGTCACTGAAGAGATAGACCGTGACGTCTTCCGTTTTTAATGGCAGCTTGAGCACACGAGAAACCTGGGAGCGAAGTTTCACCAGATCCTGGATCAGAGGATGATTTTCCTGCAACTTGAAATCGCTCAGGACGACCAACTGATCCGCACGCAGTGAATGCCGCCCGGGCAGCCCCAGGTCCTTCTTGCCCGAAAGATGGCAACCACAAATCAACACGATCAGGACTGCAACTTGAGCCAGCCGCCGGGCCAACCAACCCGCGCGACGCCGCACGGGCTCAACGTGTGAGCTCGTTCGAGACGTCAGGGTTGAATGGACAAGAGTCATGGATCAGTCAAGGTGTTCATAAGGAGGTCAAACCTGGAGCGAGAGACCTGATTTTGGATGCTGCCCGGCGGGTAATTTGTCGCCAGAATGTCTTCCAGGAACGCTGCCAATCCGCTCCCAGATAGACTTTGAGAAATCTCAAGGCATCGGTCGCAGTGACACTGTTTGACTGTGCCACCCCGGCCCACAATCGTGCCAGATTTTGCACACGGCGCGAACGGGGCAAGATCGGCCAGCGCCAAACTCCGTCCAGATCAATCAACCACAATTTCAACCTGCCATCCGCTTCCGACAGGAGAATATTTGACGCTTTGAGATCCCGATGATCCAATCGATGTTGGTGTAATCGACGCAATTGGCCCGCTAATTCGCGGGCGATCCAGTGACGTTGTGACACAGATTCGAAATCAACGTTCGTCGGCCGACATTGACCGAGCCACTGATTCAACGTGATGGCATTGGAAATGGCTTCGGTAAGAAAATATTCGTGATAGCTGCCGTTCCGGGTGAAAGTTGCGAGTGCCAGCGGACGGGGCGTCGAAACCGAGATCGCGCGAAATTCCCGTGCTTGCTTCCAGGCATTTGACGACCGGAATTCGGAGATCTGAACAACAAACCGCACCCACCAGCTGCGAGTGATCGTTTCTTTTAAAAACCAGTTTACGGACTGGCCATCAAGATCTGCTTCAACCAATGCCGCGCGCCGGTCAGATCCCTGTTTCAGCCACAGCCTGGTTGTTGAAAAGAGAAGTTCCGGCGCCGTATGAAATTGCTCCAGCCAGGCTCGGCCCAATTCTGCAAGGCAGATCGAGCAGCGACCGGAACGTTTCGTGATCAGAACTTGTTCGGAATTCAAGTGCTCGACCTGGGGACTCGAATCAGAATCAGACGCCGGGCAGGCCGTGGGCCCGGTGACGGTTGATAAGAGTTCAAGGCTCGAAACACTCATAGTTGCATTTCTGTCGCGGTTCAATATGTCGTTCAATGGATGAACAACAAGCGTTCTTCCGCTTCGCAAGCGGAAGACAATCGTCCTTGATTCTGCTCAGTTTGAAAACGCGAACAAGAGTGCGTCGGCCTGGACCATCACCCTGTCGGTCGGTTTTGTCGTGAAACCGAATTTTCCCAAGTTTCCAGACTTGCCGCAAGATGGGTTTCGCTGCCGCCCGAAAAACACAACATTATTGGCGGTAATAAGTTGTGAGTAATGTATGATTCGTCAGTTTCGACCGGGGGCGATTTTGGGAGCAGCCAAGACGGAAAAACACCTAGTCATCGAGATACTCAAGATATTGATCAGTCGATTCGTCGTTGGCATCCAAGACCTTCAGGACAGCTGCGTATGTCTCCCGTGGATCCGAACAATCCGCAGCACGTGTTTTCACTCTTTCATAAACGTCTGCTCGTAGAACGACACAGTCGAATCCAATTTCAGAATCGGCTATTCGCACAAGTTCACCGTCTTTGACGGCTTCGATTTGTTCAATCGTCAGATTCATAGCTGCCTCCTTTTCAAATTCTTGCCCGTTTTCTTCGACAAGGCAATCTAAGGACTGGCGAAGTATTTACTGTCAGGTAATCTAATTGTCATAGTGCAGTCGCTATTTATCGCAACTTAACCACGGATTACACGGATTACACAGATAGAACAATTGAATTCCCTGGCGAATGTGCATTTTTACGTCGCTCATTAGAATTCATCCGTGTATTCCGTGTGATCCGTGGTTCAACAACGAATTGTCAATAGTTCGGACAGTAAGTAATTCCTCGGTCCTAAGATGCGGATTGAATCATCCAAACCAGGACTTTCGAGTGGGCTGATTGTACGGTGTTTCCGCGTCCGAATCGCCACATTCGAATTCAAAAACGTTGAGGGAATTGTGGTGGAAATTGAGAACAGCTCTGGCTGTCTTACAATACAACCGAATGAATCGCCGACGGATGAATTGTCACGTTTACGGTTTCACCAACTTTCAAATTCAATCGCTCCCAATTCGGTCTGGTCAGAACCGAGGTGATCTCGAATCCGCAGTTCAAAACAATTCGGAACAACGGACCTTCCGCGGTCACGCCTTGAATCCTGGCCGCGAACTGATTGACCGGACCTGACACATCGATCGTGTGATTTCTGGTGGAACCCAACTCAACATCTTCAGCACGGATGCAAATCCAGATCTGGTCTGCACTGATCGCAGTGTTGGTCGCAGCCAACCGCATTCCGCCGACTTCCACCGTAATGAACTGACTATGACGCTCGACAACCCGAGCCGACTCAATCGTTTCGACTCCCATCATCCGTGCCACAGCTACGGAATTCGGTCGACGATAGACGACGTCGGGTGTGTCCGCTTGC
Source organism: Planctomycetaceae bacterium (assembly GCA_028291565.1). GTDB lineage: Bacteria > Planctomycetota > Planctomycetia > Planctomycetales > Planctomycetaceae > JAKFVC01. Next base: position 5,396 of record JAQGHT010000234.1, read on the forward strand.
AGGATTCGACCCTGGTCGAGAATCGCGATTCGATCGGCCAGTACAAGGGCCTCAAGGCGATCATGCGTTACCAGGAACACGGGAATCTGAAATTCCGCGAGCGTTCGCCTCAGTTCCAATCGGACCTGGTCACGAATCTGCACATCCAAGGCCGATAAAGGCTCGTCCAACAGCAGCAATTGAGGCTGTCGCACGAGGACCCGAGCTAACGCGACACGCTGTTTCTGACCGCCCGAAATCTGAAGCGGGAATCGTTTGCCCAACCCATTCAGACCGAATCGCTCCAGCATTTCACCTGTCAATCGTCGGCGATCTTGATGCGAACTGTGTCTTAAGCCATAGCCGACGTTCTGTTCTACGGTCAAGTGCGGAAATAAGGCGTATTCCTGGAACAGGAAACCAACATCTCGCTGCTGAGGCGTCCAACACAGATTGGTCGCCGCATCCAACCAGCGTTGCGGTCCAGCTTGAATTGAACCACGTTCCGGACGTTCCAAACCTGCCAGGCAGCGGAGGATTGTGGTCTTGCCGCAGCCCGAAGGACCATACAGGGCCGTGATCGAAAAGGCATTCATCTGGCAGGACAAATCAGCCTGGATTATCGCTCCTTGTGGGAATCGCTTTTCGAACTGCGCGCTCAAGACACTCATGTCATCCAATTTCGTTTGCCCCAGGCATGCAGTGCGGCCAATGTCACGAAGGAAAACACGAGCAAGACGAATGCCGTTTGATTCGCCTGCTGATAATTGAGCGCCTGGACGTCATCGTAGATCGAAATCGATAATGTTCTGGTGACTCCGGCAATGTTGCCTCCCAGCATCAGTATGACTCCAAACTCTCCAACCGCATGAGCGAAAGTTAACACGACTCCTGCGAGTATCCCAGGCCACGCCAATGGCAGGGTGACTCGCCAAAATGTCTGCGGCTTGGAAACTCCCAGGCACCAGGACGCTTCAATCAGGCGTGGATCAACCCCCGCGAATGACGCGGCGAACGGACGAACCGCGAAGGGCAGGTTGCATAATACGGAACCGACGACGATGCCCGGGAACGAGAATGGCAACGTGCCGCCAGTCAAATTGTAAAAACCTCGCCCCAACAGCCCCTGTGAGCTGAACGCTACTAACAGGTAGAATCCCAGAACCGCGGGTGGCAGAATCAACGGCAGCGCTACACAGGCCTCAATGAGGAACTTTCCGCGCCACCGCGATCTCGCCAGCCAATAGGCGAGCGGGATGCCGAATACCGACAGGACCCCCGTGGTGCAGCCGGCGACTTGCAGGGTCAGCCATAAGGCTGTCCAGTCCATGCTCATTCTCCCGGCAAGTCAAAGCCAAACTTCTTGAGGATCGCCGCCCCCTTGGGCCCGACCAAAAACGCTTTGAAATCCTGTGCCGCCGCGAGATCTCGGCACTGTTTCAGGATCACCCCACCTTGTTCCAATTTGGGATAAGCATCGCTGGGAACTCGCCACAATCGTCCTTTTTCCTTCAGTGCCGGGGAAAGAGCCATAGACAGCGAAATCAGCCCGATGTCTGCGGCACCAGTTTCAATAAACTGAGACGTCTGCGAGATGTTTTCCCCCAATACCAATCGATCTTGGATTTGATCGTAGACTTTCAGATTTTTCAATGCCGCCTCCGCCGCGCGGCCATACGGAGCAAGCTTCGGATTCGCGATGGCGATTTTTTTCACTGTCGCATCGGTCAGAGCCTGAATTCCAAGCTTTTCGAGATTCAGAGGTGATTGATTTGGAACCCAGACGACAACGTGCCCAATCGCATACTTGAACTCGGTGTCGGCATCCGCATGGCCTTGTTCGACAAGTTGATGCGGGTATTTCAGATCCGCTGAAAGAAACAAATCGAATGGCGCGTCGTGGGAAAGTTGCGCGAACAAAGTCCCCGAACTGCCGAACGTAGTCTCGATTTTTGAATTGGGATGGGACTGTAGATACTCTTGTTTGATCTCTTCCAATGCGAACTTCAAGTCGGCCGCAGCCGCAATTCGAAACTCGTGTATCACCTCGCTTGTCGCATCGGCGAGCTTCTCTTGACGATTGCCGCAAGCAGCAAGGAACAAGCAAAGTCCAAGCAGCAGCTGTACTGGAACTGATCCAAGCTTCCGATGGAAACCCCACAGTAGAATTGAGCACGATCTTTCAGTCGGCTGGAACATTGAAATCGTTCTCCACTGCAAGCAACTCATTGAAACTGTTCGCGGCCACGAATGAGTCTTTTTCAACACTGATCCCCCGCGATCAAACGTCTCATTCTTTACCGTGCGCGTTAGAGAAATCTTGAACGTGACAGGATTCGATACACCAGACTGACACGATTCTACCATACCGTGAATCGTTTGCCCCCTTTGATTTCATGTTTCGACTTGAAGTCTGGACGTAAACTGCATCAAATACTTTGCATACGAAGGATTTGTTTGCCGTGACGCCGACAGGCTGGGCGAATCGCGCCGGCTGCTTGAACCTGTAACCAGCAGGCCTCGAAGATTGACGATATGTCCTAGGGATGCTGTCGTCGACATGTTCGGCGAGCGTCCGGCGTGAGCCGGATGGTTTTAGCTCATCGACTTATTGAGAATTTGTGGTCTCGGATGAATCAACAGTTTGTTTTTGTCGATTTGACATAACCTCTACGGCGGATTACCAGTGGGCTCACGCCCACCGCTCGCCGTGAATAATCCGGCTGATATCAGATGCTCGCCGTTGATTGAAAATAGCCACTTTTTCCGAGTACGCTCCATGCCATTTGCCCATTTCATCCGCACCGTGCATCTCGGCTTAAAGTCATTGATGCTGCATAAGTTGCGGTCGGGTTTGACAATGTTGGGCATTGTATTCGGCGTCTATTCCGTGATCGCCATGCTGGCCATCGGCGAAGGGGCCAGTAAGCAGGCGCAAGAACAAGTCGTGGCGCTTGGCGCGACAAACATCATTGTTCGCTCCATCAAGCCCGTAGAAGAAGCCTCGACGAATTCAGCGGGAATGGGATCAATGCCCCGCTATGGCCTGTTGCGGGCCGACTTCAAACGTCTGGAGCAAACTCTGCCAACGCTCGAAAGTGCGATTCCCATTCGCGAACTGCAGAAGGAAGCGCGCTATTCCCACCGGGCGATGAATATCCGATTTGTCGGCTGCACATCCATGTATCTCGAAGTCAATCACCTGAAGCTGATTCAAGGGCGGTTCATTTCTGATCAAGACCAACGCACATTGACGAATTCGGTCGTCCTGGCTGCAGAAGTGGCCTCGACCCTGTTCCCATTCGAAAATCCGGTGGGGAAGAGCATTCAGATTGGGCCCGTTTACTACAACGTCGTCGGCGTGATGGGGGATCGAACCGCTTCGGCCGCGATAGGTGGCAGCCTTTCGGGTCAGGATTTCAATAAAGACGTCTATGTTCCCATTCGAACTCTGCAAGTCCGGCTGGGAGATCAGGACTTTACATTCCGTGCCGGAACCATGACTTCCGAACAGGTCGAATTGAACCAGATCACGTTCAAGATCAAGGATCGCGATTCGATCCTGGCCAGTGCGGACATCATTCGCGATACGCTGCAGCGCTACCACGGCACCAAGAAGGATTACGCGGTGGTCGTGCCGTTGGAACTGCTTCGACAGGCTGATCAGTTGCGACAGATTTTCAATATTGTCCTGGGTTCAATCGCCGCCATTAGTCTCGTGGTGGGCGGTATTGGCATCATGAATATCATGTTGGCCACCGTGACGGAACGAACGCGTGAAATTGGTATTCGCCGAGCCCTCGGTGCCAGGCAAATTGATATTACTCAGCAGTTTCTGACCGAGACGATCGTGCTGGCGGGTTCGGGCGGGATTTTTGGCGTTTTGCTGGGGCTCACAACGCCATTCGCCTTCCAGGCTATCCGCTATGTCGCATTGAATTGGATTCTGGATGGCGATACGGGCTCATCGGACTTGTTTGGCATTTTCCGCAATATGCAACCTCAAATCGCCTTCTGGAGTCTGCCGGTGGCATTCGGCATTTCGGTCGGCGTTGGAATCATCTTCGGACTCTATCCCGCCCGCGCAGCCGCACGTCTCGATCCAATCGAAGCATTGCGTCACGAGTAGCCTCGTAGGACGGACATTCCTATCCGTCCTCCGGATCATTGACATTCGCAATGCTGGGGACCTATATGACTGATAAGTCCTAGAGGTCCCCTTTCTCATTTGCTCCAGAGAATACATTCACAATGGCTCAACAACTCTGCAAACGCTCGCGGATTTGGGTTCAGATTTTTACGCTCTTCGGCCTGTTTTCCGGACCAGCGGCGATTCAAGCGACCGAGGCGCGGCCCAATGTCGTGTTAATCGTGGCTGATGATCTCGGGTGGGCAGACTTGGGCTGTTATGGCAGCAAGTTTCATCAAACGCCACATCTCGACCGCCTGGCGCGTGACGGTGTCCGGTTCACTCAGGCCTATGCGGCGTGTCCAGTTTGTTCGCCAACGCGTGCCGCGGTCATGACCGGGAAATACCCCCAGCGATTTAACCTCACCGACTGGCTGCCAGGCCGCGGAGATCAGCCATCCCAAAGACTCAACCGGCCAGTGATCAGCCAGGAATTGCCGCTGGAAGCCGTGACGATTGCCGAAGTTCTCAAAGGAGCTGGATATGTCACCGGACATGTCGGGAAATGGCACCTGGGTGGAACCGGGTTCGGGCCGTTGCAACAGGGATTCGATACGAACATTGGTGGCGACGAAACCGGAACACCCCTGAGCTATTTCGCTCCCTTTAAACGGTCGGCGAAGGATCCCCAAAACGATCGTTTCATGCCGGGACTGGAGCAAGCTCCCGCAGGAGAATATCTCACCGATCGCTACGCGGCCGAAGCGGAAAAATTCCTCGAACAGAATCACGACAAGCCTTTCTTCCTGTATCTGCCACATAACGCAGTCCACACCCCGCTCAAAGCCAAGCCCGAACTGATCAAGAAATATGAGGCTGCCGCTGCGAAACTGGGTGTTGGAACGCAACGGAATCCTGTCTATGCGGCGATGCTGGAAAGCCTGGACGAGGCAGTGGGCCGAGTTCTGTCCAAGCTTGAAAATCTGAAACTGACTGACAAGACGATTGTGATTTTCACGTCAGACAATGGCGGCTTGGCGACCCTGGAAGGGATGCCCGCACCGGCGACGATCAATTCTCCGTTACGAGAAGGCAAGGGCTACTTGTACGAAGGAGGGATTCGCGTCCCATTGATCGTATCGTGGCCGACTCAGTTCAAACCCGCGGTGAACCAGGAAGCCGTTTGCAGCATCGATCTATTTCCGACGCTGGCCACAGTGTGTTTGGGCAAGCCAGCCGGGGATGTGGATGGCGTCAGTCTGCTACCCGGGTTGACTCAGACTGGCAAATTGCCGGCACGAGACCTCTTCTGGCACTATCCTCATTATGCCAACCAGGGCAGCCGGCCGGGAGCGGCAGTTCGCTCCGGCGATTTCAAACTGCTTGAATTCTACGACACAGGTCGCAAAGAGCTGTTCAACGTGGCGTCGGACACAGGTGAGTCGCGGAACCTGATTCAGGATCAGCCGAAACTCGTCGAAGAATTGTCAGTCAAGCTCGACGCATGGCGTAAGAGTGTGAATGCCCGGATGATGACCCCGAACACCGGCTACATTCCCAGCCCGCAGGCGGAAAATGGAACCATTACGCTTGATGCGTCCAAGGCGGATGTCCATGGCGTCATGCTGCGGTTTGAACCGCTGCCGCACAAGAACACGCTGGGTTTCTGGGTGCGTCCTGACGATTGGGCCGAGTGGGAATTTACCGTCACCAAGCCCGGAAAATTCTCTGTCGAAGCACTGCAGGGGTGTGGTAAGGGAAGCGGAGGCAGTGAAGTCGAATTCGCAGTCGGCGACCAGAAGATCGTAATGACCGTGGAAGATACGGGGCATTTTCAAAATTTCGTGCCACGTGACATTGGCATGCTGGAAATCAAAACCGCCGGGCGGCACACATTGACCGTCAAGCCACTGAAAAAGCCGGGCGTCGCGGTTATGGATTTGCGGCAAGTGAAACTGACTCTGAAATAGGTATTCTCGATCGTCAATCCCCATAATTCTGTCCTCCATAATTCTGCCTGACCTGCTTTCGAATGATGTGACCCGAGGCAAACTGGCTTTGCGAGCGGTCTCGTCGAATGGAACCAATTCCAAGAGAATGGCAGGATCGGAGGGAGGGAAAAGGCAGAACAATGGGGGGCGGAATGATGGGGAACGGTCGAGCGCCAACACAATTCCCGATCGTCAATTCCCATCTCTTTTTTGCCTTTCTTGGTTCTAATCTTTTTTAAAACGGTGAATTCTCGCAAATTGCCTACGGAAACCCTGCCTGATGTTGCCTTTGCGGGTTTCGTTCAACAGCAACTTCCCAATTCCAGCGGAAAAATCGGGGGGGTGAAACGTGCTGCGGGCCAGCAATTGCCTCCGTTTCAGAATCCGACTATAGTGCGATCCTGCTTGTTGACACATTCCGATGTCTGGATGCGTCGCCACAAAGATTAATCTTGAGGTTCACGATGTCGCTGCCCGCCTGGTTTG
>JAQGHT010000237.1 GCA_028291565.1 Planctomycetaceae bacterium
ATTTCCTGTGAAACTGTCAAATCGCCATTTCATCAACGATAGTTTATCCGACAACGCAACCTGCTTCAATCTGAAGCGGGTTGACAATCGCAAGCCAGTAATTAGAATCGAGGATCGATGTTTGTGAGTATCTGGGAAATCGGCTCAAGTTGATTCAATTCCCCAGATTTCTCACGAAGGAAAGTCTTCCCAATTGGTGTTGAATTGTGGAAGAGATGCTGGTTCGAGTTTGGGATAACGCAGATTCAACCAGTGTCGACTGTTGCGATTGAGTTAGAACAACCTTGAAGAAGTGGAATTTCCGCTCAACCTGCCTGCTCTTGGCAGTGGGTCAACCGAGTGGACACGTACCCGGGGATGCCGCGCTAGATAAAGTGTGCCGGTTATTCCGTCTGGGACAGGGTCGTACAACGTTCGCTGTGATTTGACGTGCGTCGAATCGCCGCAAGTCTGTTGAGGCTCCGTGTTCGCATTGCTATGGTTGATCCCGCAAACTGGCGTCTTGCGTCCAGTTCGTTGTGATCGTTAAGAATTTGCGGTGTAAACCGCTTTCACCGGTCCCGCTTTGAAACCCGGTCAGTTACGTAATCACGGATTTGTCCCGCGATAAATCCTGTCGAATAGCAGAGGTGCCGTATGTCGAAAGAGAAAGACCTGTTCGATGATACGACGATGAGCTTCGGGGAACACCTGGAAGAGCTCCGTACGCGATTGATTCTCGCACTGTTAGGGTTGACAGTGGGGGTGATCATCGCCTTGTTCTTTTCCGACCGCGTGATGAAAACGTTGGAGATTCCGGTCAAGAACGCCCTTGAACGCTACTACCGGCTGTTAAACGGCGAGGCTGATACGGCTTTCAACTTGTGGAATTTTGTGACTGGGCAGAAGAGCAAACCGAAAGAACCCGTCGAGCCCAAACCGGATGAGGTGATTGATCCAGCCTCGGTGAAGACGATGGACGCCACGCTGGACGTCAAGCAATTGTTGAATGCCTTGCACAAGGTGATGCCCAAACACTTTCTGGAACCACCTGAAGACACTCCGTCGGTGCCCATCACCATTACTGTAACAGAAGCGGTGTTGAAGAAGGTGATGCCACTGCCTCCCAACGCTTTGACGTTGACGGCACTCACCGCGGAAGAGGCCTTCATGGTTTATATCAAAGTCGCCATGGTTTCGGGGCTGATTCTTTCCAGTCCGTGGGTCTTCCTGCAGATCTGGCTGTTTGTCGCCGCAGGGCTTTACCCCCACGAGCGCAAGTATGTTTACATTTACTTGCCCATGAGTATCGTGCTGTTTTTTGGCGGAGCCATTTTCTGCTTCTTCGCGGTCATTCCGTTCGTGTTGAATTTCTTGTTTGATTTCAACATCTGGCTGGATATTTCCGTGCAACCTCGACTGACCGAATATGTCAGTTTCATTGTCATTCTGCCGGTCATGTTTGGAATCAGTTTCCAATTGCCCCTGGTGATGCTGTTCCTGGAACGGATCAGCATTTTTCAAGTCGCCGTCTACCGCACCCATCGTCGAATCGCGATTCTGGCAATCGCCTTCATTTCGATGGTTCTGACTCCTTCTGACCCGGTCAGTATGCTGTTGATGATGATTCCACTGTGTTTGTTGTATGAGTTGGGCATACTCTTGTGTGACTGGCAGCCGAGAGCTCAAGCCAATCCATTTGATGACGGTCAACCACGCCGAAAGTTGACGTAATGGTCGGCGCATCAATAACTGTCGTAGCATGAGCCTCAGGCTTGTGCGGAATAGCACGCATAGGACCTATGCGAATGACCTGTCCTGTTCAGTCGCGGTAAGAACCAATTGACAAGAGTTGAATGGATTGGGGGAGACTGTTCGCTAATCCCCCGCCACCCGCGCTCGCCGGGGTGGTTTAACGGCCTTTGTACGGCTTGAAGTATTTTTCAGTTTGCGACCAGGAATGAGTCATTTTCAATACTTCTCCCGGCGATCAAACGTCTCATTCTTAACCGTGCTCGGTATAGAAATCCCTGGAATAAGAGTAGTGCAAAGGCCGTGGATCCACCGAGGCAAGCTCGGTGGCGGGGGATCGGCGAAAGGTGTGGATTTCGAGACGTCATTCCGCCCGACGTGATTCAAACGCGGACGGGCAAGAGTGTCCATCCTCCGGCTTCATTTCTGCTTCGCACCTGCTTAGACCTTGGGACACCGTTTGTGCAGTAAACCAACCGTCGCAATCACGGGCGGAATTGACATCGCGAATGCATAAACTTCCTCTTGTCTGGAAATCGGGCTGTCGGTAAACTCCCGCTCCACTCACTGTACCTTTCCTGAGCGAAATTGCATCAATTGGTGAAATCCTCGATCACCTTGACGCATCACATCTGCCAGTCCCACCCACGCTGTCGCTGAATCACTCTCGTAATCCATTTTCCAGCCTGTTTTTGTGCCTCGGATGCCCCGTGGGGTCAATGCTATGCGCTCTCGCTATTCCTGCCTGATTCTCGTCGCAAGTTCGGCGATCCTGGTCGCTGGCTCAAGTGGCTGTGCCCTGTTTCCCGAGTCCATGCAGCCCAAGAACCTGCAGAAGTTGAATCGTGGCAATGGCTATTCCGAAGACCCCTTCTTTTCTTCGATCCCTGACAAAGAAGCCACTGCGGCACGTGCCGTGGCTTTGCGAAACGCGTTCGCGTCGGAGTCGGAACTGGAAGAAGCGGCAGCGCATCCTTGATTTCTGATCGGGCAGGCGTGACGATATTCGTCGATCAATTCGCGGAAACTCGGAAAATGCCAGTGATCCGCGAGCCGACTACGAAATCTGTCAACTCAAGTCGCCTGTAGCCTGTCTTTGTCGCGCCCCACCAAGACTCGCGCAGTGCCTGGTGGGGAAATTCCGCATGGCCATGAACGTGCATCGAATCGGAACGACTTTCGTGCTGGGCATCTGCCTGTTGGCAGGGACAGTTCGAGCCGAAAACTGGCCGGGTTGGCGCGGGCCCCAACGCACCGGAGTGACTACGGACGAAGGAACGCCGCTCACGTGGTCACCCACTGAGAATGTCGTCTGGAAGAAACCGCTTCCAGGAACAGGAATTTCGAACCCCGTCGTTTGGGAAGATCGGATCTTCATTACGGCCTCGGAAGGGCGTGACCAGGGCGAGTTGCACGTCATTTGCCTGGATCGGAAAACGGGTGCCCAGTTGTGGCATCAGCGACTGTGGGGCACGGCCCCCACGGTGTTCTTCTATCCGAAAAGCGGAATGGCGAGTCCTTCACCGATTACGGACGGCAAGCATTTGTGGGCCTTTTTCGGAACGGGCGACGTCTTTTGTTTCGATCTGGACGGTGGACTCGTTTGGCAGCGCTCGCTCGCCGATGAATATGGCCCGTTTGAAAACCGCTTCGCGGCGTCGAGTTCTCCTCTACTTTTTGAAGGCACCTTGATTCTGCAGTGTGACCATTACGGTGCCTCCTACTTGATCGCGATTGACCAGCAGACCGGCGCGAACCGCTGGAAGGCCGATCGGCCTGAAGTCTGGCTGTCGTGGGCCTCGCCTCTGCTCGTCCCGGTTGACCAGCATTTCGAACTCGTCGTGAGCGGTTCTGAAAAACTCGACGCTTATGATCCTCGAACAGGGTCTCGATTGTGGACGATGCGAGGCATGGCCCGCGAATGTGTGCCGACTCCCGTTTTGGGGGCTGGATTGCTGCTGGCGGTGAGCGGTCCGAATGGGACTCATGTGGCCATCAAGCCGGGTGGGTCAGGCGATGTGACTGATTCGCATGTGGCCTGGCGCAATGATCGCGGAACGGCGTTTGTGCCGTCTGGAATCGTGGTGGGATCTCGCTATTACCTGGCAGATGACAAAGGAATCGCCTCTTGTCTTGATACCGCGACGGGTAAAACTTTGTGGCGAAAGCGACTGGGGGGGAATTTCACAGCGTCACCGGTCGCAGCGGGTGACAAATTGTTTCTGACCAATGAGGCGGGTAGTACATTGGTTCTGGATGCTTCAAAGCCCGAGTACGAAGAATTGGGACGCAACGAAATCGGTGAGGACCTTCATGCGTCCCTCGCGATATCCCAGGGCTTTGTTTTTATTCGTACGTCAAAGAATCTGGTTTGTATTGGGAAGAAGGTGGCTGCGAAGTGAGGCGAAATGCCGGCTAATTGCAGTCCCAAATCGAATGATTCATGGTCAACATTAGGGGGAGCGTTGGGCGTAAGCCCAATGGTTTTTAGCGACAGTACGTCAGCTTCTGATGGATTTTAGTATGACGTGATATGCTGTTGCTAAAAACCAGACAAAAAACCGACGAACCTGTGGGTTTACACCCACCGCTCGCCAGCTTGTTTGTCAGTCTTCAAGTCAGTTTGTCAGATCCTGAGTCCCAGGATTACCATCCGGTTTACACCGGACGCTCGCCATGAATCGTCAGCTCTAATGAGCGTTAATCGGCTGCAAGTTGCCGTCCGCATCAAATTGCATTTCGGTCGCGGGCCCCAGAATCTGCAAATCGGGGCGTTTTTGGATTTCTGGTAGATAGGCTTCTGAAACCAGTACTTCGGCCATGTGCAAAGTATCCGTGATTTGAATCACTTTGGCGTTTTCCGGCGTAGTCAGTCCAATGGTCGTTAACGCATTTTCGAGAACTTCGCGATCGGTGTCAAACGCGATCGGCAAGGCTGCTGCGGGAGCATGTCCGCCGGTAATTGAGTTGATTGCGGTGATCCGGCGGTCAACCTGGGCAATCGTTTTGGAATTGGTGAATTCCGCCATTCCGATGCCGCATGCGTTACCGTGCGTTGCTTCGGTCAAGCCGCGGACGAAAACCGTCTTGACTGTCGTATCGTCGCGTTCGGTAGCTTTGTGATCATTGTATTTGCGGCCGATCACGTTGGTGTCCATCCCAGTACCGCTGATGTTCTTGCCAATCTCGTCGATAATCAACAAGTGAACATGCCGAAACGGTAGACGGGGCAGCCATTGTTTCGCCAGCACCAGCAACTCTTTCTCACGCTGAAAAAACTGTTCCGGCGCCACAGCGGCAATCAACCCGGTTTCGTCATACGCGTTCTCGACGATTCCCAGACCGGCGACGACTTTGCAGTTCTTGATGACTTCGTCGGCGACCGAACGGACGATTTCGATCCAGCTGTAATCCATGATGGCTCGATGGTAGATCTTGGCGCCGTTGTGCTTCCCGAGACCAATCAACATCATCTTATGCAGACCGCTTTCAATGTCGCCCACGAAATTTGTGTGCGGCTTGATGCGTCCGCAGACGAGGACGTGATCGGCACCGCGCGCGTGTTTGTCGAAATGGACGGGAACTCCATGGGGTGTTTCGCCGACGATGACGGTTTCCATCGAGGCTTTGATGGGGCAGCCGCAGAATTCTTCGGTCACTCCATAGCCTTCAATGATGGCGCGTTGCCCCTCGGCTGTTCCCCCGCCGTGGCTGCCCATCGCAGGAACGATAAACGGCAAGGCACCCAGTTTTTGGAAATGCTGCACGGCTGCCTTGATGATGACCGCGATGTTCGCAATTCCACGGCTGCCGGCCGTGATGGCCACTGACTGGCCGGGCTTGACCCGCGTCGCCAAGTTCAGGCCAGACAGCTGCAGATCAACTTCTTTGGGAATGTCGTTGACCTTTGGAGCCTCAAAGTTCTGCCGCACTCGTATCATCCGGGGAAACGCCATGCCCGCTACTCCCAACAAATCAAAAATGCCAAGGATGTTTCTCTGTCGTGACATCAGTTTAAACTGTCAGACGGAATCCGGCCACTGCTGCTGGGCGACCAGTCATCACCCCTACAGTATTCGCTAGCCTTTGCAGGTCTGCCAAGCAACTCGGACGCCGTGGCGGAAATCGATATGTTGTCTGGACTTGTTGCTGGACCGTACCGGTTTTTCCAATCCTGACAGCACTTTTCCGATGGTGTCTGGAAAAGTGACCAAAGTGACTTCCACTCCACGACGAGTGCCGCTATTATCGGCGTCGCGGGGTGGAGCAGCCCGGTAGCTCGCGAGGCTCATAACCTCGAGGTCGTAGGTTCAAATCCTGCCCCCGCAACTTTCGATGTTGAATCGATGTGAAACGCTCCCAGCAATGGGAGCGTTTCGCATTGGTGCTCGAAATTTCTGCCATCTCTCGGCACCTACTCATCCACGCATCCTGCGTGTTACAATCCGACTCCTTCACTCACTCGGCAAACTCTTGGGAGCGAGACTCATGGTTGGCGTAGAATCTGGACGGATCGGACGATCCTGGCGACGTGGCCTGTTTGTGGCCGCCGTGTTTGGGCTGTTGTGGGAATCGATGAGCATGATGCAAAATCAGCCGATATTCGCGTCTGATGCCGGGGCTCCGCCAACACAGGTTGGCGAAGTCGTCGACGAATTACATGGTGAGAAAATCCCGGATCCGTATCGCTGGCTGGAAGAAAGTCAGTCGCCTGAAACTCGCAAATGGATTGAAGCCCAAAACGCGCGGACAACCGCCGTGCTCTCCAAATTTCCCGGAAGAGAAGCCTTGGCTCGACGTGCGGGCGAGTTGCTCAAGGTCGATAGCATCGGCATGCCGACCGCTCGCGGCAACCGCTATTTCTTTTCCAAACGCGATGCCGATCAGGACTTGCCCGTGATCTGCCTGCGAACGGGTCTCGACGGCAAAGACGAAGTCCTGCTTGATCCGCAACTGGCGAACAAAGAACATACCACAACTTACAGCATACTGGACGTCTCGGAAGATGGCAAACTCCTGGTTTACGGCGTCCGCCAGGGGGGCGAGGATGAAGTTTCGGTCAAGTTCTTTGATGTTGAGACTCGCAAGGATCTTGACTTTGAGTTGCCACGGGCGCGGTTTTTCGGAGTCTCTCTGACTCCGGACAACAAGACTCTTTTCTACACGATTCATGGTAAAGAGGGATCTCGTGTCTATCGCCGTCCGTTCACTCGTGATGGCGAGCCAAAGCTGATTTTTGGCGAAGGCTACGAACCCCTGGTGGGTATCAGTCCGAGTCTTTCGCGCGACGGACACTACTTGCTGATTCACGTCTGGTATGGTTCAGCAGGTACGAAAACGGACGTCTATTTTCAAGATCTGACGCAGGCCGATGCCAAGATTCAGCCACTCGTGAATGACGTCGCAGCCCGATTCGAAGTCGATGCCGTCGGCGATGAGTGCTATATTCAGACCAACTGGAAGGCACCTCACGGAAGGATCATGCGAGTCGACTTGAAACATCCCGAACGAGCCAATTGGAAAGAATCGATTGCGACGAGCGACTCGGTCATGGAAGGCTTCTCGCTGGTTGGCGGAAACCTGTATGTTCAGTTTCTCGATCAAGTCCGTTCACGTGTGACCGTTTACGATCCGGACGGCAAGAAGTTGCGAGATATTCAATTCCCCTCTCTGGGGACGGTCAGTGGCATTGATGGCGAATGGAATCGACACGAAGCATTTTACTCGTTCAGTTCCTACCACATTCCGACGACGATCTTCCGCGAAGACACCAAGACTGGCGAGCAGTTTGTCTGGGCCAAGTCGAAAGTGCCGGTCGACAGTGATCGGTTTGAAGTGCGCCAGGTATTTTTCAAATCGAAGGATGGCACGCGCGTACCGATGTTTCTCGTGCATCGCAAAGATTTGAAACGGGACGGACAGAATCCCACAATTCTCTATGGCTATGGCGGATTCAACATCAGCCTGACGCCTGCATTTTCGGCTAAGGCCGTGCAATGGTGTGAGTTGGGTGGAGTCTATGCCGTGGCCAACTTGCGCGGCGGTGGGGAATTTGGTGAGGATTGGCATAAGGCAGGAATGGGCGAACGCAAGCAAAATGTGTTCGATGACTTTTACGCGGCGGCGGAATGGCTCGTGCGGGAAAAGTATACCTCATCCGAAAAGCTGGCGATCGACGGTCGGAGTAACGGGGGACTGCTGGTTGGCACAGCATTGACGCAGCGTCCGGAATTATTCCGCGCCGTCGTTTGCGGTTACCCGTTGCTGGACATGGTTCGCTTTCACAAGTTCCTCGTGGCCCGGTTCTGGATTCCAGAATATGGTTCGTCGGATGACGCGAATCATTTCAAAGTTTTGAAAGCTTACTCGCCCTATCATAATGTGAAAAAGGGAACTAAATATCCCGCGGTCTTGTTTGTGACGGGTGACGCGGATACGCGGGTTGACCCGTTACATGC
>JAQGHT010000326.1 GCA_028291565.1 Planctomycetaceae bacterium
GAGGACGGAGAGACATCTCGTTGCAGGCGGTCCATTTCATCAATAATAGTCCGCACAATGTGAGATGTTGAACCGACGATCAAATGGCCCCGAGTCACACTATAGCTGGGCTCGAAATTGTATCGCACTCGATCACTATTCTTGACTGCCGCAGGATCTTCAGTAAATCGCAAGGCCGAGATCTCGGCATTCTGATGCTTGATCGTCTGCCCCACCATCTTGTTTGTCACGGCAACAATTCCCAAGATTCGCTGAATCGGACCCAAGACCTTGTCTTTGAATTCCTGTTCATCCTTCAGGTCGAGTACCAAAGCCACGTTGGGCAGTCGATCTGGCATCTCCACTTTGTAAGGATTCGGGCCCGGGCGGGTCACGATGATGCGATGGTGCGGTCCAATCAACCGCAGCATGTCAAAACCCGAATAACCAAGATTCCCTTTTTCCACCGCCGCGATTTGCATTTCCAGCTGTTTGACCTGCTGCGGCATGGGGAGCAGTTCCCGGTTTTCCCACATCTTCCAATAGTTTCGATACCAGGACAGCGAATAAATCACGTGCGGCGGTTCCAGTAGCGGAGCCGCCGCAGTCGCAGTCTCGCCCGCAAAATACCCGGCAGTTCCCGGTGTCGGGTTTTCGGATACGGCGGTGAACTTCAGACTTGCGGAGATGCTGTCATGCCCCAGATCAATTTCTGCGATCGCAATCGGACTGCGTTGGACCAGATCCAGCCACCCTGCGGCCAGGATCACGAGGCCAATATCTTGCGGAGGCCATTTCGTGACCTGCTGAAATTGCGGAAACTGCTTCAGCTTCGGCACGTCTACGATCAAACGGACACCCGGAGTTTCGTTCGCAGTCTTCGAAAGTTGCGTCACCAGGTCGGTTCCCGAATCCGCCGCCAATTGCTTTCCATCAAGTCGCTCCAGCATCCCTTGCAGCACGGGCTCGCGATTCGCGAGGAGCCAGCGCGGTCCGGATGTGGCGTAGAAAATCTCTCCGAACTGAAAATAAGCGTGGCCCTGATGCGACTTGGCAATCGGCTCGGGCAGATTCTGGCCTTTTCCCGCGACAATTTTGCGAACCAGACTGAGTGTCACTTCCGGCAATCGAGCGACGAGGGCGGGATCTCGACCGGTCAGGACTGCCGCGAATTGCGGTTGTTGCTCCAGCGTCGCCGAAATCAACAGTCCCTCGCCGGCGCACGCTTCCAGGATCTGTGGCAGCAGGATCCCCAATTGCGATTCAAAGTGCTGGATACTATCGCGAACAATGTCCAGATCGGGATTTCCGATCGCATCACGATAAGCCCGGCTTTGCTCCAGGATTGGCAACAGACGCTTGATCAGCATATGTTGAAAAGCAATCTGAGGCTGCCGCACTTCCAAAATCGCAGTTGCCCCGGAGGGCAGCAGTTGCCGCGACGTGAGTTCGGCGGCGGATCCCTCGGCCGGGAATAGTGCGAGCAGGCTAATGGCTGCAATCACAAGGCAGCGCCAGCGACTTGAGTCTTTCCAACATTTCATCACTGATCTGTCAGCCGTCCATTCGACATGCATAACGCGGGCTTTCTTTCTGCGTCGCCAATTTCTCAACCCCGCTGGGAGCCCAACGTTGAACCTTCATTCGCGTTACCACCCGAAGACAATTCAGAGGCTGACAAACAACTTGGCGAGCGGTGGGTGTAAATCACTGGTTCCTCGGTTTTTGTCTGGTCCTAAGTCGAATCGCTGTCAGAAGTTCCGCTTGGGATGGAATCAAAGTTTGGAATGATCCGGAGTTGAGACGAGTTCTCAGAAACAAATACCGCGAAGTGGTCGAGTTGGTTTCGGAGCAATTCCGAAGTCGCGCCGAATCTCAAGAAGCTGATCGACAAAGGGGGCGGCGTGTATCAAATTCAGTTTTCGCCGCCGTAGACGCCATTGGTCGGTTCAACTCAATGTGGCGAGAAGTGAATTTCGTACACACACCTCCGACTACCGGTTATCCAATTCCAACCGGCTGCAGGGCTGACTTCTGGGCGACGTAGGTTTCGCTGACGCCTGATTCGAATTGCACCGTGACCGTCCGGCGACTGCCAATGCCCGTCCCCATTTCGGTCACTTGTCCATATCCCTGCTGCGGATGCCGCACACGCATCCCCACCGCGAAATTCGTCGGAAAGGCGACAGCCTCTTTGGAGCCGTTCATCAAACTGGCTCCCGTCATCAGCAGGGGCTTCTTGTTCGCTGTCAGGGCCGCGAGCTGTTCACGCAATTTCAGTTTGTGACGTTCAATGGCCTCATCGGATGAGGTATTGGACAACGGAGTCCCTGCCACCGGCGGCGTTTCAGATTGTCCCAAGGCCAGTTCCGGCAGAAACATGCTGGGAATACTTGTCTCTGGCTTGCCACGCAGGTCGCGACGGAACGCTCGGGTCAGAATCAACTCGGACTTCGCTCGAGTGATCCCAACAAACAGCAAGCGCCGTTCTTCTTCGACTTCTCGACGGTTGTTTTCTCGGAGCGACCGTTCGTGAGGCAATAGGTTCTGCTCGAGGCCGACAATCATCACGACGGGAAATTCCAGGCCTTTCGCCGAATGCAAAGTCAACAATGAAACCTTCCCCGACAAGGGATCGAGATTGTCGAGATCCGCAACCAGCGTCGATTCTTCCAGGAATCCTTCCAGCGATGATTCTCCATCGACGCTATGATCATAGGCTGCGGCTGAAGCAATCAATTCGTTGACGTTTGACAGGCGATGCACGTCGTCTTCGCTGGCGTGCGTGTTGTCCCAGCCGTAGGTGTAGCGGGTCTTTTCAATGACCTTGCGCAACAACCCTTCAACAGATCCCGTATCTGACAATGCGAATTCAGACATCATGCGGGCAAAAAGTTGAGCACTGAACATCGCTTTCTTGCCCAACCCGGTAATGCGATTTGCCTGAGTGCAGGCTTCGAGCAGATCGATGCCTTCCACCGCGGACCAGCGCATGATCTTGTTCTGGGTTTGTTTGCCGATCCCACGCACAGGAGTATTCACAATCCGCCGAAACGCTGCGATGTCGTGGGGGTTATTGATCAATCGCAAATACGCGAGCAGATCTTTGATTTCAGCCCGCTCGTAGAACGCCACGCCTGAAGCGATCTGATGTGGAATCCGATATCGCACGCAGGCTCGTTCCAACCGTCGCGAGAGAGAATTGACCCGATACAGGATTGCGAAATCACTCCAAGCACGACGTCCGGCTTCGACTTCTTCGACCATGAATCGGGCGAGCCCTTCGGCCTCCGCATCGGCATCTTCGAATTCCCAATACTGAACAGGTTTCCCGAGACCATTGTTGGTCAGCAGTTGTTTGTGTTTGCGGTAAGTATTGTGAACGATCAAATGATCCGCAGCGTGCAAAATCGATTGCGTGCTGCGGAAGTTCATTTCCAGCCGAACTTGTTGTGTCCCTGGAAAGTCGCGCTCAAAACGCAGGATGTTTTCAATTTCTGCGCCACGCCAGCCATAGATGGATTGATCAGGGTCACCCGTTGCGCAGAGGTTGGGATTCAGCACAGAAAACGCGCGGACGATTTCATATTGCGCGATATTCGTGTCCTGGAATTCATCGACCAGCACATACTCAAAGCGATAATCGAGCCGTTCACGGATCTCTTCGTGCTCACGCAGTAAGACGGCCATGTGCAGCAGCAGATCGTCAAAATCGACGCTGTTCGCGCGGAGCAATTCCTTTTGATAGAGTGCATAGACTTTGGCTGTCGCCGCTTCCAGCGGATCGCCGTAATTGTCTTCCACGGCGGGCCGCAGATCTTCTGGAGTCAGCAGTCGATTCTTTGCCCGGCCAATCTTTGAAGCAATCAGACCCGGTGAGAATCGACCGAGGTCCTGTTCTAGTTCGGACATCACTTGTTTGAGAAACGACGTCTGGTCCGACTGATCGAGAATTGTGAAGTTCGACTGTAGCCCCACCAGTTCGGCATAGCGCCGCAGTTGACTGGCACAGAAACGATGAAAGGTGCTGACCCAGACTCGAGAACCCGGCATCAATCGGGATACCCGCTCGGCCATTTCCTTGGCGGCTTTGTTGGTGAACGTGATGGCCAGGATGTTTCGGGGATCAACGCCACGTTCCACCAAACGCGCGATACGGCGGGTAATGACGCGCGTCTTCCCGGACCCCGGCCCGGCGAGAACCAGCAGTGGTCCCGAAAAATGTTCCACTGCCTGCCACTGTTCACCCGTCAAATCGCCTGGTTTGCCCACCGATATTGGCTCCTGGATTGGTTCATGGTAATAAGTCTTCAGAGTCCGGTTAAAACGACGAGTCCAGGGATTAGAGCACATTAACCAAACGTATTCGGGAGGTGAGACTTCCGATGTGGAGATCTTAAGTTAATGTCCTTCAATACGGCAAATGGGACCTATGGGACTTATTGGACGAGAGAACTTTTTGATCAGTCCCACACGTCCTGTTTGTCCAATAAGTCCCATCCGCATACACGACCTTGGTTTAACCACAGTCGCAGTTCTGCAATTGCCCGCTACTTCGCCGTAGAGGCCATCGGAGCCGCGACCGGCGGAGGTGCCACAACAGGAGGTGGCGGAGCCTGAGTCCCCTTAGCTTGGAACAACTGCGGTTTACCACCCGCAATCGGGTCCCGATACTCAGAAAATGAGCCGGCAGGCAAAGTATACATTTCCAGTTGGCCGGAGGGGCCCGTACGCCGGAACAGCAGTGGATAAGCGATGTTGAAATAGTTCGAGCCACCTGGTTTCAAGGTGAAAGGCGTGCTCCAATCACTGTAGGGGCCTTTGGTTTCATAGACAAAGTCCTCTTTGGTCAGATTGGAGATTTGAACACCTGGTTTGCCAAATGTCGCCGTCAAATTCGGAGCGTGCCACGCGACATCCTTCAATCGCAACCGAGTGTAACCAAAGTCCACATCCGGAATGGTCACGTGCGTCGACGTTCCAGACTGCGTCCATTCTTTCCAACCTGCCGCGAACAACTGTTCCATCTGCTCGGTTTTGAGGTCCTTGTCCTCGGGTTCATAACCTGGAGCAAAGCGGGCCGTCGCCTTAATGACGGGTTCTGCATCCCATTTCATCTCAATTGCACGTACCGTCAGCGACGGATTGATCACATTGGGAGCTGCAGGTTGCATAATGTCGAATTGGACTTCGGCATACGGCTTCCACTCCTTGGCATTGGCGTC
>JAQGHT010000331.1 GCA_028291565.1 Planctomycetaceae bacterium
CTTGTTCGAACGCGCGTTCAACGTTTCGAAGCGCGTTCGCACAGAGACTCGACTGGTCGAAGGCCGAGTCTCAATTGCCAGTGTTGCAGTCGGGGAATTCGGCAAAAGCATTTTCGATCGGTTCGATGATAAGCAAGTGCTGATCATTGGTGCTGGGCAGATGGCGGAAGAGACTTTGCGCTATTTGCGGGACGAGGGCGCAAAAGAAATTCTGGTCGCCAACCGGACCCAGGAGCGAGCGGAAAAACTGGCCGCCGAATGGGGTGGCACCGTGGTTCCCTGGGACAAGCTGGACCAATACCTGGCGTCGGCGGACATCATCGTCAGTACGACCGGTGCCAATCTCGTGGATGTGGCGCGGTTTCAAGCATTCCGAAAAAAGGCGCGTGGCAAGACCTCGTTCATTCTCGATCTGGGCGCTCCCCGCGATTTCGCGCCTGAGATCCGAGACCTCGATGAAAACGTATTCTTGTATTGCATTGATGACTTGCAGGCGATTTGTGATCGGAATCGAAAGGCACGGCAGAAAGAGGTCGAAAAGGCGATCGCGATCATCGATCAAGAGACAGAAGCCTTCATGAAGGATCTGTCGCATCGAGCTACCGGGCCCATCGTCAAACGGCTGCGCGAACAGTGGCGAGATGTCGTCGATTCAGAAACAGACCGGCTATTTAAGAAGCTGCCGCATCTGGAAAACGACCGGGCCGAGATCGAAAAAACGATCGAGCGGATGGTCAACAAACTCCTGCATCCGCCGCTGGAAGCCCTGAAAGACGAATCCCGCGAAGGTTCGCCGCACGGATTGCTGGACGCCTTAAAACGGCTGTTTCGAATCGGTGAATAAGCGATTTCAAACCAATTCGCGAATCGGCTGCGCGTGATCAACTAGGTACATCGGACGTCCGGCGAGCTCGTTCACCGTGGCGATGTTTACGTCGATTCCGAGATTATGATACAGTGTCGAAAACACCTCGCCAAAGCTGACCGGCCGGTCTTTGGCTTCTTCGGCATATTTGTTCGTGGAACCAATGACCTGGCCCGTTCGTATGCCGCCGCCAGCCATCAATGCACAGGCAACTCGCGGCCAGTGATCTCGGCCGCCGTTGGCGTTGATTTTGGGCGTTCGGCCGAATTCACCCCAGACCAGAACCGAAACATCATCGAGCATGCCACGCAGTTCGAGGTCCTCGATCAGAGCCGTTACGCCGATATCAAGCATCGGCAAATGTTCCCGGGCATTGCTGAAATTGGTGCCATAAGGCTTGCCGTGCCAATCCCAGCGGCCATAGGCGAGCGTGACGACGCGCACACCTGCTTCGACCAGCCTGCGTGCCGATAGAAAATAGTCGTTCAACAGCGGTCCGGCATCACCATAGCCGGCGGGCTCGGGCGATCCGCGGCCGTATCTGTCTCGCAATTTCGGATCTTCCTGCGACAGATCGAGCGCATCCGCAAGTCGGCTCGAAGTGAGAATTCCAAATGCTTGTTGCTGGTATGCATCCATCCCTTCCATGACTCGGAATGCGTCGGCATCGCGGCGGAAATTATCAAAGCTGCGTAGAAGAGTCTTGCGATCCCCCAGTCGATTCAGATTGATACCGTTCAGCACCATATCCGCCCGGCCTTCGGCGTAAGGCTTGAACGGAGCATGGGATGGGCCGAGAAATCCTGGCTGCCCGTTATCACCCCAAGTTGGGTTCTTCATCGGCGGCGCCAATCCCACGAACGAGGGCATCGCCGGGATGGCTGGACCTTGCAACTTTGAAACACTTGAACCAAATGATGGCCAGCCTCCTTGAGGCTGCCGATTGAAGGAACGACCCGTTTGACATTGAAATGCCGCATGCCGTTCTTCCGCTCCGGACAATGAACGGATGATGGCCAGTTTGTCCATCATGGCAGCCATCCGCGGCAAATGCTCGCAGATTTCAATTCCCGAAACATTGGTTGGGATTGGCGAAAACTCACCCCGGATTTCGGGCGGCGCCTGCATTTTCAAGTCGAACATGTCCTGATGTGGCGGGCCACCGGACAGGAAGATCATGATGACCGATTTGTGGCTGTTCTTGATACCGGCCTGATTTTCAGCCTGCAGCAATTGCGGTAACGTCAACCCACCGAGTGCCAGGCCACCGGCCTGAAGAAACTCGCGTCGGGAAATCCCATCACACAACTGTTGTGGACGCCCCAAAAGTGTCAACATAGTTCGCCTCGGACATTCACCCAGTGATTCCTTCGCGGATTAATCGAGCCGTGCCAACAACGGTGAATGGCAAGGCCCGATTCGAGCGGGCTGCAAAGGATCACACCATAATATCGACCAAGGTTGATGGATTAAAGAGCGAAGTGTTGAAATCCACGTAGGATGGCCGCCCCCGGCCGTCCGTCTGAGATTTCGCGGTGGCAGAACAACAAGCAGTGAGCTCCAGCGAAATGCCGCGTCCTCGTCGCGGAAGACCTGCCGCTCGCCGTTCCCCCCTGTTAAAACTCTCCCCAATAAGTTGGCAAATCGAGCAGCACGGAATCCGGATCATCGAGTTCCACTCGCGCGAAGCGGCCATATTTTGATTCCACTTCTGACCAGGGAATCAGCTTGATTTGAACCGTTTGCCCTTTCCGCATCGCCGCAGCCGGAGTCAAACGCCGATCTTTCAGCCCCCAGACATAAACGACAATCTCTTTGGAATCAGACTTTTCCGCAGACTTTTTGTCGGCTGGCCACGAATCGACTCGCAAATGGATGGGCAGCAACGCTTCACGATACGGCATGGACTGCGGATTGGCCAATCGGCCCACCTGCAGCACTTCGCCAGTGACGGCGACCGCATCAGAGAGTGTTGTCAGCCTGCTTTTTTCTGCTGAATTGTCGCGTGCCACTTGATTTGTCTGGTTCGAAGATTCGTTCCGCGATTCCGGCAAAGGCAAGACTTGCCAATCTCCGAATGAAAGTTCGCGTTCGGCAAATTCCCAGATAACGACTTTCTTCCCGGCAAGTCGGTCGTGCGCCTTCTGCAATTGCCTGATGAGTTCCTGTCGAGAAGCCAACGCCCCACCCGCATTGATTGCAATCCGATCTAATGGCAACGCCAGTTCGTGACTGAGTTGCTCGGCAAATCCGGCGGAGGTCCCCCAGCCGAGTTCTTCCTGCGAATAGATATTCAGGAAACTATCACCCAGGATCAGGATCTCGGACTGGGAATCGGGCTGCCAATCCTGCTGTTGCGAATCGATGATCCGGGTTGGAGTTTCCTGTTCCAATCCCCAACCGAGTTGGGCCATATTCCCAAGCAATGTCGCCGTATCACCTGATTTCTGAATCGGTTCCGCGACCTCCGGATGCCATCGATTCCAGGAATGTTGCTGCTCGATCGATTGTCGCAAAATGCCTTGATTCCGAAGGGCCTGTGCAACATGCTGCACCGCCACTTCTAACCCCTGAGGCGTCCAATGTGTATCCGTCTTGAGATAACACGGGATGCCCTGATCCGAAGCTCCGAGAAACTGCTGATCCAGATCCCCGATCAAAAGCACGTGGGCTCGGTCAGATGCGGTTCGTTCAGCGTTTTCTGCTGCATTTCGTTTTGGAAATTGTTTAACGAATTGCTGAAAATCCACATTGTGGATCGGTTGCCTGGAAGGAGTGTCGGCGTTTAACGTCGAACTGCTGAGGCCAAGATGGATCGAAGCCTTGGAAGGGATGGGCAACAAGCACAGCCTGATTCCACGGGCCCCCAGATCTGCTGCGAACTGCTGAATGGCTGGAAGTGGATTGGTCTGACGAGTCCCCCGAGCCATTCCGGGCCGGGTCACTTCGGGCTGCAAAAATCCTGGCGACGTCAAGGCATCGACATCCGGTCGGAAATACATCCAGCCATCGCGGCCGATATCGACCTGTTCATTTCCTGTCGCCAGGAAGGCCGAGAAGCCAACCTGCAGTCGATCTCGCGCACCGCGAACCGGCCACGCCGATGTGGTGACATTGGTTTCATACGTCCGTAGCTCCTGGCAAACATGAGAATTTGCAGCTAATCCCTGTCGCCAGAGCGAACCAGGTGTCCGCATGCCATCTTGAACGGCGTGAATCAGCATCGGAACAAGTTGCAGCGCAGTCGGCAGTTTCGCAGGTTGCGTCACCACTTCTCCAAGAAATTGGATCAGCGGCAAACCGGCAAAGAAACTCACAAAGCACAACGTGATAGCAATGTGCAAATTCGGAGTCGCATGCGAGAGCTGACCAGAAGCGGATGAGTTCATGAGAAATGCCGGCCCCG
>JAQGHT010000370.1 GCA_028291565.1 Planctomycetaceae bacterium
GGGCAGCCCGCACAGTAAATCGCAAATGACCGAGGCCTCAATTTGACAATTCGAGCAACAGTGACGGTCGCCAGCAATTGCTGTTTTACATTCCGATCTATCAGGAACACCAGCGTCTGATCGCTGATTATCCGCTGGAAGACTTGACACCTCGACTTGCGTATGAACGTTCGAACTCGTTCAGACCAACGTTGTCAAACAATTCCCTAGCATTAAATGCGATCTCCCCATTACAAAGTAGCGGATTAGATGCCAATCAACTCGAATCCCTCGATCAGAAGTTTTTCCATGCTGCTTATCGCAATGGTGACAATCGACTCGTGTGGACTCGCGAACGGGCTCTCAGGTCACTTTCGAAAATACATACGGGCTTTGTCGCGGACTTCATTGAGCAACCCGGTTTTGGGCGGAGCCGCATGCCAACACGGCTTGTTCGTGAACGAGATGTCACATTGTCCGTACCGGAACGCATACCTCAACCGCCGCCAGCCCCTGCACAACCTGGTTCGGCAGATGAGCCGCCCGACAAGTCGGTTCAATCAGCGCATGCCGTTGATCAAAACAAGCACGCGAAACAATCATCGGACGATCGCGTTTCCGATTCCCCGGCGGAATTCCATCTAGAACAAATAGTGGATTTTGTCCCAGTAGAAAGCCTGGGCGTCTTTGACCAGGATAACAAGGTTCGAGGATTTCAGTCTCACGCTTTTCGAGAAATGCCTGGTGACCTGAAGCCGCAGACGGATCAGTTTCGATGGAAGTTGGAGCAGCTTGAATTGGTGAGTATGCTAAAGCATGAGGTCCCGGTGGCGTATGTTTCGAAGAATTTGCCCGCGATGGATGAATTGAAGGAGGCACCAACACGGCCACTGGACGCGTTCGAAGAGCAAGCGATTACGACACTGCTCAAAGGTGAAGAAATTGTCATCAACACGGGATACAACCAGCAGCGAATGGTGGGTTCCATTCGAGCAGTTTCAAAGTGCATGAAATGCCATGCCGTGGTGGGCGGAGCCTTGCTGGGTGCTTTCACGTATCGCTTTTACCGCGACCCGCTGTTGCCCGTGCCAGTGCGACCGAAGAAAACCCTGTAGTCGAGTCACTCCGAGATTCGAAAAGCAGTGCTACTGGAAACCTGCGAATTTCCTACGACATATTTTCAGATGCCTTTTGATCACTCTTTTGAGCGTCAAAGCAATTCTCGAGTTTCGCTCCAGAGCGAGGTTCGTCGCGGTTTTAGCTTGCGTCTTCCGGTAATGTATCGCTGCTTGGCAACGAGCCCGGTCGTCAAGCAGTGCTTTTCGGAGCGTGAAAAGCACTGCTTGGACACCGAGTTCGGTGCTGAAGCAACGGCGCAATTCAGCATTCAAATTCGGAACACTCGACGTTAATCCCCGCACGTTTAAAAATGAGACGTTTGATTGCAGGGAGAGTTATTGCAAATGACTCTTTCGCAGCCGCGAACAGGACAAACCGCATTTATCGACACTTGAACGCTGAAGTTCCCGTGAACCTGCTGCTCGACAATGCTGTCAATGGTGACAGTTTGCTGATGTTACCCGCCCCGCGGCGCACGGGTCACCCGATGGGGTTTGATACGGTGCGTTCCGAAGATGGGTCTTAACCAGTGGTCATCAGTAACGGTTAGCTCAGTGGGTAGAGCACCAGGTTGATAATCTGGCTGTCGCGGGTTCAACTCCCGTACCGTGTGTCGGCTGTTCACCGACGTTCCGGGAAGGTCGCAAGACCTCTCCGACCATGAAGCCGAAGGGGGACGGACTTTCGATTTGATCGGCCAGTGGCTCGGTTCGCCGCGTTACTGGCAGCATAAAAGAACGTTTTGCAGGATGCAGATTCCGCCGGGGAGCTGGTTTGGCAACGGTGCGTGAATGGGATCGCTGATGGGTTTCGAAGTTCACTTCGAGACGAAGGCGATTTCGGAAACGCAATGCCGCCAATCGAGAACTCGGCTTAAGCATCTCTCCACGTTTTGTTGTGTGATCGGCGAATGCTCCGTCTTCCAACGGTGCTTTTCTAATTTTTGAGTTTTTCAGGCGCACCTGGGAAAAAGATGTGCCATTCCTTGTAGGACGGACATTCCTGTTCGTCCGTAAAAGAGTGACGGACAATACGGTCCGTCACGTTGTGAGCGATGGACAGGAATGTCCGTCTGACGTGAGGTGGATGATGATCTTGTTCAAACGTATTAAGATCCGCACTTATGAGATGGGTCTGCTATTTCGCGAAGGCGAATTCGGTGGCTTACTGACCGCCGGAACGCATTGGTTATTCGACCCGTTCGGAAAGATCCAGGTGGACGTCGTGTCACAGCGCGATCCCTGGTTGACTCACGCGTTTCTGGACCAGATCATCAAGTCTGGTGCGCTCGCCAATCGTGCGATTGTTCTGGACTTGAAGGACACCGAGCGGGCACTCGTCTGGATCGAGAATCGATTCAGTCACGTCTTGCCTGCGGGTCAGTATGCCTACTGGACCGGCCAGAAAAACGTGCGGGTCGAAGTCGTCGATATCCGGCAGGTCCGGTTTGAGCATGAACTCGGTAAAGTTATCGCACGGTCGCCCTTTTCAGCAAAACTGCTGGAAGTCTCGACCGTGCAGCGTGATCACGCCGGCGTGCTGTTCATCGAAGGCCGTTACGTCGATACGCTGTCGCCGGGTGAGTATGCCTTCTGGAAAGGACCGGCTGATGCGAAGGTAGTTGAAGTCGATTTGCGGGAAACGATGGTCGACGTCAGTGGTCAGGAAATAATGACGGCCGATAAGGTCACACTCCGGCTGAATGCCGCCGTGACTTATAAGATCGTTGACCCTCGAAAGGCTGTCACCCAGACAGATGACGTCCGTCAGGCACTCTATCGCGAGACGCAGCTCGTGCTGCGCGCCGTGGTTGGTGTGCGGGAACTCGATGTCTTTCTGACGGAAAAGGATTCCGTGGCGAAGGAGATTGAAGACAACGTTCGAAGTCGAGCGGGTGAGTTGGGTCTTGCACTTTCATCGGTGGGAATCCGGGACGTGATCTTGCCGGGGGAGATGAAAGACCTGATGAACAAGGTAACCGAAGCCCGCAAGGCGGCTGAAGCCAACCTGGTCGCCCGGCGTGAAGAGACCGCTGCCATCCGCAGTCAGGCCAATACGGCCAAACTGTTGGCGGAAAGCCCGACATTAATGCGACTGCGAGAATTGGAAGTCCTGGAGAAAATCGCCGTTGCTGGCAAACTGAACATCATCCTGGGTGACAAGAGCCTGGGGGATAAAGGTTTGGCGGAAAAGGTGATCAACTTGCTGTGATCGTTCATCGCTCCTGATATGAAGCCGGCAAAAAACTTGGACTGCGAGTCAATTCACGACTCGCAGTCCAAGTTCATTTCAATGCATTCCCATCATTCTGCCATTCAATTCCACAGTAACCGGAACACTCATTCTTAAACATGATGCCCGGTGGCCCTATGCTATGGGGATTGCAAAACGCTGATTTCCGCGTAGCAAAAGTTGCCAAACCTTGGGCATCGGACCAGAAACGGAGCGAACCACCCCAATCTCTGACGAGATTGGCTACAAAAACCACACCGCGTTTCCGGTGACCGGCGATTAGCGGCAGATGTCTTTTTTGGAACAATCATGGAGACTCGGCAGGAGCCGGACGCGCTTCAACTGCTAAAACCGGCAAAATTGATACAGTTGATCTCGCTCAGTTCTTCCCGAATCGGAGAATCTTACCCGATCAGCATGTTGCGAACCGGCATCATCACGAAACGTGACCTAGATTTGAGGTGACACGTTGTCCGGCGGAGTCTGTGAAGTTCATTTTTTGTGTGATTGAGAACTTTGCCTGACAACATGGTGCTTCAACGCAGATTTTTCTGGCGAGACGACGGCGCGTCCGCCATGTGCGTTGAAACAGCATGAGCCGCCATTCCCCAGTTTGACTAGCCGGAGTTGTTGACAACATGGCCGCTGCCCCTTTCACTCCCCCGC
>JAQGHT010000383.1 GCA_028291565.1 Planctomycetaceae bacterium
CATGGTGACTCGTCAACTGTTTCTGATCCAGCGATATCGAGGACAGCCACAAGAACAGCCAATAGTACAAAAACCACGAATGACGTTGCTACCGCAAAAAAGCCAGCGGACGAAATTGCAGCTGCGATGCGGATTGGCAATGGACAACCGAAGGAAGCCAAGGCAACCTCACCACAGGCCCAAGTACGGAAATTTACGTTCCAATACCGATTTCGTGTCAAAGATCTCAAACTTGCGGAGGGGCCCGGGAAAAACGATCTGGTCCGCGTCTGGATCCCATGCCCCTCAAGCAGCGATGATCAGGAGATCACACGCCTTGATGCAACCACTCCTGCAAAGCTTGTGGAACACAAGGAATCCCGCTTCGGTAATCGGATCCTGTTCTTCGAAACTCAGATTCCCGCCAGTGGCGAATTCACCGTCGATGTCCCTTATCAAGTGGTTCGACATGAGGTGCTTCAAAGCAAATTGAATGCGGAACAGAAACCCGCAAAAAAACTTGACCAGGCTCAACTGGATCGATCACTGAAAGCCGACAAGATGGTCCCCACGACGGGTAAGCCTTTAAAGATGCTGGAGAAAATTGAGCTGAGCAAAGATCAGCTGGGCTTGGCTCGCCAGTTGTATGACATTGTGGATGACCACGTCGTCTACAAGAAAGAAGGAACAGGCTGGGGCCGGGGTGACACGAACTGGGTTTGCGATAGCGGCTACGGAAACTGCACCGACTTCCATAGCTTGTTCATTTCGTTGGCTCGATCTCAAGGCCTGCCAGCGCGCTTCGAAATCGGGTTTTCCATTCCCACCGACAAGCCCCAAGGTCCGGTCACGGGCTACCACTGCTGGGCGTGGTTCTATGTCAACGAGCGAGGCTGGGTTCCGGTCGATATCTCGGAGGCCGACAAAGCTCCAAAGATGAAGGACTATTACTTCGGCAATCTGACGGCCGACCGGGTGATGTTCTCGTTGGGACGTGATCTGGAACTGCTGCCACAAGCCCACAATCAGCCACTCAATTTCTTCATTTTCCCCTATATCGAAGTGGGTGGCGAAACACTGCCGACCAAGAATGTCGAAATGCAGTGCGCATTCAAGAATCAGCAATAGCCGGCAGTCGAATTCCAGATCACAATGTCCGAACTCCGAACGTCAATTGGTTCGGATCAGCGTATCGCGCGGCTTGACTTGCTCTCGTCGACCGACAAACATGAAGTCCCCCCGAATTCCAGGTGAGACTCGATGAATTGGCCTGCTTTTACCTCGCTTCTGTTCCTGTTTGCGTGGACCTCATTGGTTTCCGGCGAAGAGCTAATTTCGACGGAAGCGTTACTAAAGACCGCGGTGGAGAGTCCACGTATCGAAGAGCAACGTGATGCTCTGTTGCAGTTGATCAAACACCGTCCAGATTCTCGAGTCGTGCGCGCGTTCGCTTTGGTCCTGACTCGGGAATCGTCGGATACCAATGTGCCACTCTATGCCGAGGTCGGAATAAACAAGCAACTCCAACAAGAGCCAAACTTGCTTGCGCCTCGAGAATTAATTGCCGCATTAAAATCAACACCCGAGATTCGCAAACGAGCGCTTGAAGCCTTGGCCGATTTTCGATGTTATGACGTAGCGCATCTGCCTGAGGTGCTCGAACAAGTCCAGAAAGATGACTTGGTGTTTGTATGGTTATCGAGATCGTTCGCCGATCCCGCTCGCCTGAAGCGGTTGACAGATCATGCAGATACGGAATTGCGATCGATCGCACTCAACCGGATTTGGACGACAACTCATGACATAGACCTCTGCCTGCCGCTGTACGCGAAAGCGCTGCATGAACAGTTGCCAGCGAGAATTCAAAATCGCTGTACCGCCATCGAGGCAGAGATAAAAAAACTTAATGCAAAGGTCGCATTGCTGCCGGAGAAGCATCCGGAACTCGTTGCGATCGAGCAGCAAATCGAAGATCTGCAAAATCAGCCAGCGATATTACACAAGTGCCGCTTTAACCTCTCTCTTTTGGGGCGAGCCATTGCTGCCCATAAGATCACGACCGATCATCCGGAAGAATGTGGAAACGTTCTCGCTAAGATCATGGCCGATACTCGGACCGAAACCTACATTCGGATCAGAGCGGTTGCGATACTGACCTCGATCGCCACCACAGACAACAATGACCGCGAACGCCTCGTCAATCTGGGAATTCTAAAACTCGTCGAAAAGTGCATCACGGTTGAAACGGATACCGATCTGATCTCGGAACTGCGGAAATGCAGTACCGCCATGAACACGAAACACGAACGAGTCAAGACGACCAAGGGCGTGAATGAAGAGGAAAAGAAAATGTCATTGTAGTTCGACAGATCATTTCCCATCGGGCGAGTGTCCTAAATTTCGCGAAATCTCACGAATTCAGGTACAGGATCGACATCGGGGGCTGGCCAATTGATTCTCACTTCGGAACGCTCATTCTCAATCGGCTCGAGTTGATTTTTGCCGATTGATGCAAGCTTTTTCGCTTTTCTCGCATCTCTCGTTCAAAACAGGAGCTTGCCGAGTTCCAAGGTTCTGAATTCGCCTGAAATTTGAGATCTCGAATTTGAGATTTCAAAGTTTAGATACGTGAAAAGCGCAAGTCACTGAATCGATAGGGGACCCCGATCTTTCCGCCGAGTGAGCGGAGGGCTCAAAACAGCGTCGACTTTTTTGCCGACTTCGGCTGGGTGGTTTTGGCAGGCTTCTTGTCACTTTTACAGGGAAGTTGATAGGTGACCTTCCCGTTCTCGACCATGATATAGCCGCGAGCGCGCAGTTGTTCCAAAATCGCGACTCGTTCATTTTCTTCAAGCAGCTTCTTAAATCTTGTAGTGACGGCGTTGCACAGCGCCTGCAGCTTGCCTGGACGATTGCTATCGTGCTTACTCAGAAAATCAACAACTGTCGCGAGTTTGTCGTCCAGCGAGATGTCGGGGACAACTGCCAACGTGGTCCCAGTGATCTTCAGGGTTTCTTTCGGCTCACTGATGACTTTTACGGATTTCACCTTTACGGCTTTTACTTTTACAGATTTCACTTTGGCTGGAGAATCGCTGGTTTTTGTCACAGGGCACTTGAACCGGCCTTTCTGGTCGAGCAAGATTCGCAGCTTCTCTTTGAGCGGCCGGCTGCCCAACAAGGTATTGAGCGATTTGCAACAGGCAACACAATTGTCTTCAGAGTTGGCACCGCCCTTGGAACTGGCGACAAGATGCTCGACACTGGCTTCGTTCTCGGGAATTACCTTCTGGCAGAAGAAGCACTTTTGCCCCTGAATGTACATCAATCGTTCGAGTGGGGTCATTTTAGTCTGAGTCTAATGTCCTGTGCTCTCTACGTCGTTGATTGGCATGATCACTGCGATCGAAGCATTTCACCCTTGCAGCCGTTATTTGTCCATTCGATACGGCTTTTTCGAGTCGAAGTTTTGTTTCAGATGTGTCAAGAATTCTTTCTTTTCCGTCGGCGCTAGCGCGAGGCATTCTTCCATTCTTTTGGACGCCGATGGAAACTCTTCACATTCCGCGTGAGCTGCTGCGAGAGTCCACAGGTATTCCCAATTTGCCGACTTTGTTTTCTCATTGAGTACTTTGGCGAGTTGCAAGGACAGCTTCCCCTTCCGCAATTTGTCGTCTCGCGCCGTGGCCAATATCCGAGCAAAATCATTTGTCAGTTCATCGGCCGCAACGTCTTGATTCGGTCCGAACCCATTTCGCTGTAAGAATTCATATTCTTGAATCGCTGCCGCGAATTGTCCCAGTCTTGAGTGACAGACTGCTTTCAAAGTTCTCAATCCCAATCGAGCGATTTGTGGCTGAATGGTGAACGCGGAATCCAGTGACTTCAAAGCGTCGGCATACTTTCCCTGATAATACAAACTCCGACCCAAGTCAAAATGGGCCATTGCGTCCTCTTCGTCGAACGCCAATTCACTTCTGGCAAAGGCCTCGATTGCGGGGTAATCAGTGGGATCTTTGGGTGGCTGCTTCGCCAGGCGTCGAATTTGCATCAAACTCAACCGCCCCGTACCAGTCATGCCGGAAGAGATCGTCGCCCCGAAAATCAAGTCCTTACCTGGCGTGAACTTGCGGTCGGTCTTGTCGACGATTCGCAGATCGTTGACGGAAAACTGATAACGCCCTTTGTCCCAGGCTTTGACTCGGACGATGTAGCTTTTATCGCTTGGAACTTCGAGAAAATCGTTATTTGAAGTCGTCTCCTGCTGCCACACGGCGGCTCGAACTGCGTTGGGATAGACTCCAAACATCCGCAGGCCCACTGCCTTTTTATTGGACACAAAGGCCCAGAGGTCCGTTGGTCCCAATGAAATTCCGGTAAAGGGTATGTGACCACCCGATCCGGGATGAATGCTTTCCACCGTGACCTGAATATCATAAGGTGGCTCAAACCGGGCGAGAGACCGCAGCTCATAGATGTGGTAGTCGCCTTCGCACGTCAATTCAATTGCGTCCGGGGGCAGGCACTTGGACTTCGAGGCGCTAATCTCCCAACCCGATGCCTGATCATCCACCGTCAATTTCACCCATTGATCGGAACTGAATTCGCGTAGACGCCCCACTGCCGTGTCTGCGTGCAAGACAAAGCTATGAATCTTCAACGGCACAATGTTCTCGGGCTTCGACCAGTCCGCCGCATCCAACTGCCGTTTGAGCTTTGCGGCATCGTTACCTTCCGGAACATTCAGTGACTTGCGAAGGGTTTGCACCAAACTAAGAGACTCGTCAAAGTCCTGGGGTTTAGTTTGAGAATTCGCGCCATTTTGAATGATCCCGTCGAGTTTGCGTACAGTCTCCAACAGTTCTGGACTCGCGGCAAGGGCCATGCCAATCGTATATTGCGCTCGCAATTGCAAGCGGTAAAAGGGCTCCGGCGAGACCTGGTTGGCGATGGAACGCAAAATCTGATGTGCTCGCGGCAATTCGCCCGCATGCACAAACAGGGCAGCCAGGCGCGACCGGTCATAGACAGCGTTTGGCGACCACTGACGTGAACCAGTTTTCACCGCCTCTTCCAGGGCATCAGCGTAGCGAATTACGGCCGGCAAGAGATTCGGTTCGTCGAAGATGGAAGAGCTGAGACCCAACTCATTCTGTTGGACTCGAATCAGAAGATCGAGTCCCGTGGAGGGGACGAACGTATCGAACCGTTCTGTATCGAGACAGGCTTTGGCCAAAGCCAGAAGCTCGGGGATGGAGCCACCCCAGCGAGGGCGCAAAGACCATTCCAGTTGGTCGTATGCGGGCCGATAGTCAAAACAGATCCTGACTGTTCGCAGAAACCATTCCGTTGATGTGCCAGCTTCTTGACTATTGGTCAAGGCGATCTTCATCATTTCACCAGGTGCTTCGGGAAGGCGCGGTTGCAACGCATAGGCCCGAAGATAGTGCCGTCTTGCAAGCGTCTGGTGCTCGTGCAGTTTTGCCCAGCCTTCCTCGGAAACGGTACTGGCGAAGCCGCCGCCACGAAATTTCCAGCCCATGTTATGATGAAACAGACCGCCGATCATGTGAACCAGCCAGGGGTCGATTCCTGGTCGTTTCATGATTGCAGAATAGATCGTTTTCTGCCGGGAGACATCTAACGGAGTGATGATGGACACCGACCGACCATACGCGAAGGACAGGCTTTTGCTGTCTTGACTCATTTCGATCAACCAGTCGGTCCAACTGTTCAAGACTTCAACGTGTATTTCGGTCTTCACTGCCCGATTCAAACGGGAACCGAGTTTCGCCGCGAACAATTTCGCCTGAAAGGCAAAACCGCGAGGATATTTTTTCTCCTGATCCAGCAGGGGGGTAATCTTAATCAGCGAGTCATAGGCGTCTCGGATCTGATCCAAAGTCGATGCATCCATCGAGTTTGCGACTTCGATAGCCAGATGCAGTTTGACGAGCGGATCGACAGACCCCGCGGCGGTCGCCGCTTTCGCGAATTCCGAGAGCTCCTTGCCGTCCAGAAACTGATGCTGATTTGTAGCCGATGCCACATAGGCCTGCAGAAACTTCATGGCTGGATCACGTGCCGCCGGCGGGTCCTGGGTCAAATCCAGATACGTTGCGACTTCAGACAGTCTGAGACCATAAATATAGGCATACCGATCTGATTCCAGTTTGACCCCGGGATCCTTGCCAATGACTTTCAGATCGAACACATCTGGAGTCTGGTCCTTGACAACTTTTTCGATCTGAATCGACTCATCATCGACTTTCTTCAGCCAGACTTCTTCAGCTTCCGCAAATGCCTTGTTTTCAACGGCTTCTTGTTTTTCACGCTCCAGTTTCAACTCCGCCTGCTTCTTGACAAACTCGGGTGTTCCGGGAACTCGGCCTTCCGCTACCATCTTCTGGTAAGAATTCGGCTGCTGCGGTGTATTCGTGGCGACTGTAGGATTCTTCTCTGTCGTGGTATTTGGTTTGGCTGGCGATGCAGTCGCAGCAGGCGGTGCTGCTGCGGGAGGCGCGGCAGGAGGTTTCGAACATCCCAGACTGAGAATTAACACGAGCAGCAGGAAGAAACAATCCTGCTTCAGGCC
>JAQGHT010000397.1 GCA_028291565.1 Planctomycetaceae bacterium
GCTGGCGACCGGCGCGAAGTTGAAATTCATTCCCTTAACGAGCGATGGCCGACTGGATCTTGAACAGATAGACGCTGTTTTGACCGAGCGAACGAAGCTTCTCGCAGTGACGGGCATGTCGAATGGCTTGGGGACGAACAATCCGAACCAGCTCCTCGCTGAAAAGGCACACGCCAAAGGTGCGTTGATTTTCGTCGACGGCGCCCAAAGCGTACCGCACATGCCGGTTGATGTGACGCAGCTCAATCTGGATTTTCTTGCGTTCTCGGGCCACAAGCTGTTTGGACCATCGGGAATCGGCGTGCTGTGGGGCAAGCGAAAGCTGCTGCAGCAAATGGATCCGTTCCTGTGCGGCGGAAATATGATTCACGAGGTCTTCCTGGAGACTTCAACTTGGGCGGACATTCCCGCAAAGTTTGAAGCGGGAACGATTCCCATCGCCGAAGCGATCGGCTTGGGGTCGGCCGTGAATTATGTCCGCCGTCTGGATCCGCAGGCCGTGCATGCTCATGAAGCGGCGTTAACGGCCAAGGCGTTTGAACTGCTGCACGAGATCCCGGGCGTGACGATTTATGGGCCGGCCCTGGAGCATCGCGGTTCGATCGTCAGTTTTACGGTCGAGGGCGTGCATCCGCACGACCTGGCGGACCTGTTCAACAATCGCGGTGTCGCCATTCGAGCCGGTCATCACTGCACAATGCCACTCCACGAACATCTCAATCAACCGGCGACAGCTCGGGCCAGCTTCACGTTCTACAACACGCTGGAAGAAGTCGAGGCACTTGCCGAGGCGATTCTGTATGCCAAGAAGGTGTTTCGCAGATAGTCGACATCAACACGCTCGGGGGTCATGTCGGACTTAAGCCGTATAGGTCTTTAGCCACTCGATCAGCTTGACCAGCACACCGCGCGGGATAGAATGTCCTTGATGATGATTGAGTAAGCCCAATCGCACGCGATCTTGATGTAGCCGATAAACACGCTGAGCCTCTGCCACATACGGCCAGGAACGATCGCCATCCGCGGCTCCGGCACCCGATTCTCCCGCCAGGACCAGAAACGGACGTGGTGCAATCAACGCCAGCACCTGATGGTGATTCAGTTTGAAGTCAGGCGACTTGATTCCAGCTCCCAGATACCAGGGATCCTGCCAGTTCGTCGATGAAAACGCAATTCCCCCTTCGCTCGCCACACCCGTCTTCACCCGCTCATCAAACGCAGTCAGATAGAGGACTTCCTTGGCTCCCAATGAGTGCCCCACTGCACCGATTCGTTGCGGATCCACTTCCGGTAACGAGACCAGCACATCAACAGCCCGCTGAGCATCAAACAGCATTTTATGCATCCCGATTGTTTTCGGATGCCGCTGGTGAAATCGCTCAACGGTCGACTTCACGTCAATGTTGTACTCAGGCGGGGTCTCCCACAAGTAACATCTCGGACAAAAAACGACGAATCCCTGCTGGCACAACAGAAATCCCAGGTTCTGGTTGTCGGGCTTTTGGACTTCGATGTCCGCAATTTCCGCGATGTTCTGCCGTGACGTCTGATGCAAAGCGACGATCGCCGGCCGCTGCTTCTGCTGCTTTGAAACGGGTCGCAACAGATATCCTTCCACCAGTTCGTCGTCTTCGGCGAGATATCGAACTAATTCTCGTTGACAGCTTTCGCCTGTGGGACTCTCAACGAGACTCCTATCGAGAACTTCCAACTTGACCGCCGGGCGTTTGGCCGGCATGGGGCCAAGAAAATCCAGCCAGGCCTGCAGGAGTCGCTGGCGTTCCACCTCCCAGCCCTTCCAGGTCGTGATCGGCTGGCCTTGTGCGTCAGCCAGCAGGGGCGCTAGAGGACGATCAGGGGCGAGAAGCTTTTCCGGGGGTCTCGTGACAGATGCGAGCCAATCCACGTCATGCGGGGTATCAGCCCAAATCGAATCCGGGAATAAGGCACCGGAAACAAACGCCGAACTGAGAGCCAGGAATTCGCGTCGTTGCATGAAAAAATCCTTCACGGGGTTTTTATGAGCGAGCGATGAGAAGCATACCAAAATCTGATTGAAGACGGCATCCACGCGTGAAACTGAACCGCAAATGCGTCGTAGGACAGGTTTTCAACCTGTCCGCGAAGTGACGACTGACAGGTTGGAAACCTGTCCTACTCGACTCGCTGGAGACTTTCCTGTCCAATCAATTAGAATGGCGGGCTCTCATTGAGGCTTCACCGTGATTCCGCTGCTCGCGATCAACAACATTGCCAAAGCGTTTGCCGGAGTGCAGGCGCTGTCCGGAGTTTCGTTCGAACTTCGGCCGGGGGAAGTGCACGCACTCGTCGGCGAAAACGGGGCGGGAAAGTCCACGCTGATCAAGCTCATTACCGGAGCTCACCAGCCCGATTCCGGAACGCTCACCGTTCAAGGTCAAGTTGTCACTGACAATGATCCGGTGAAATCCCGCGGCTTGGGAATTGCGTGTATTTATCAGCAACCCGCGCTCTTTCCCGATCTGACGGTTGCCGAAAACCTGGCAATCAATCTGGAACGTGGCGGTCCCTGGCGTATCATTAACTGGAAACAGCGTCGCGAACAGGCTCAAAAACTGTTGCAACGCGTTGGAGCGAAGATTTCGCCAGACGCCACCGTCAGCCAACTGACGATGCCGCAACAGCAACTTGTCGAAATCGCCGGGGCATTGGGGGCGGACGCTCGGATCCTGATCATGGATGAGCCGACCGCATCTCTGGCCGAGGCCGAAGTCGCTAACCTGCTGAACGTGATCCGCGAACTGCGGGCCCAGGGCGTCGGCATCATTTACATTTCACATCGACTGGAAGAACTGTTCGGCATCGCGGATCGAGTCACGGTCTTACGAGATGGCTCGCACGTGACGACCTGTCCTATGTCCGAGGTGAACCAGGCAGAACTGATCCGACTGATGGTTGGGAGGGACATCTCGGCCGTCTTTCCGAAGCAAGAAGTGCCGCTGGGTGAAATTGTCCTTGAAGCCCGGCAGCTTTCGTGTGCGGAATCGGGAACGGAGAATGTTTCGTTCCAGGTGCGAGCGGGCGAGATTTTGGGACTGGTCGGATTAGTCGGCGCCGGCCGGACAGAACTTGCCAAGACGCTATTTGGTTTGACCCCCGCTGATTCCGGACAAATCCTGCTGCGAGGGCAGTCGTTGCGAATCACCTCGGCCGCCCAGGCCGTTTCGTACGGCATCGCCTATGTTCCGGAAGATCGGCGGCGGCATGGTGTGATTCTCGATCTCTCGGTCTCACAAAATGCGTCGCTGTCAGTTCTGAAAGAGTTATCAACGTGTGGCATTCTCAGTTCCCGACGGGAACGAGACTTGACCGAATCTTATGTGGAAAAGCTGTTTATCAAAACGGCAAGCATCGGGACCCCGGTCGGAAATTTGTCCGGCGGGAACCAGCAAAAGGTGGCGCTCGCCCGCTGGTTGGCCACAAAGCCCGCAGTGTTGATCCTGGACGAACCAACTCAGGGAATCGATGTTGGAGCAAAGGCCGAGATTCACCGGTTGATGGGCGACCTTGCCCGGCAAGGCCTGGCGATCATCATGATTTCCTCGGAATTGCCCGAAATGCTTGGGATGAGCGACCGGATTGCAGTGATGCGCGGCGGAACGATTGTCGGTGAGTTTTCCAGAGCTGATGCCACGCAAGAAAAGATTTTACATTTGGCTTTGGGCTGAATCTCATAGCAAATCATTAATGACGAGCGTCCGGCGTAAGCCGGATGGTATTGGGATCTGGAGTTCGAGTTTATCCAATGCTTGCGTGACTGAAGGTACAAATCACCATTGGACTGATCCCCAACGCTCGCCATAAAAACATAAAATCGGCGACATGAAATGAGGCCCCCATGTTTCGATACCAACGCGAACTTTCCGTCGCGCTGGCATATTTGCTCCTGCTGGGGCTGCTGTGGTTCTGCGCACCGAAGTTCTATCAAGGTGACAACTTCTGGTCAGTTCTCGTCAGCAGCACACCGGTCCTGGTCGCGGGATTGGGCATGACTCTGATTATTCTGACTCGCCAGATCGATATTTCTGTCGGTTCACAATTCGCCGTCTGCGGGGTAATCGCCGGGCTGACAGCCCGGGCAGGTTTGCCATTGCCTCTGGTCTGGCTGAGTGCCCTGGGATCCGGTGTCGTCCTTGGAGCCATCAATGGAGCGCTGGTCGCCGGATTGAAATTACCGTCAATTGTGGTCACTCTCGCGACAATGGTGACCTATCGGGAGACCCTGCGCTGGGCCTTGCAGGGTAAATTGATCGGCGGACTACCGCAGCATTTTCAATGGTTTGGGTTGTCTCAACTTTCCGGACAGATGGTGATCGTTGGCACCGCTGGGATCTTGTTATTCGCGTTTGGTTGGGCTCTTTCAAACTTGGCTGCGGGGCGAATGGTCTACGCGACCGGCTCGGATGCCGAAGCCGCCCGTCTGGCGGGGATCCAGCCACAACGCGTCACTTTCCAAGTGTTCGTTCTGATGGGCTTGTTGTCGGCGGCAGCGGCATTACTGAGCGTTGTCGTCCTGCCTAGCGTCGATCCGAATGCAGGTCGAGGTCTGGAAATGCAAGTCATCGCAGCGGTCGTCGTGGGTGGCACAGCAGTGACCGGTGGCCGAGGTTCAGTCTGTGGTACCGTCATCGGTGCCCTGTTGTTATCGACCATCGGCCCTGCCATGACTTTCATGGGGGTCGCGGGACATTGGGAAAAGGCGATGCAGGGAGCCATTATTCTGATCGCAGTGGCTTCGGATGCGTTCCAGGGACGAGGGAGGTCTCGCCCATGACTCACCCCAGCCAAACTGCGTCCGAAAACAAAAATTGCCTCAGCGAGACCCGGCACCGTGACACGAATGCGGCCAGCAACATCGACTGGCTGAAGCTGATCGCAGCACCGGAACGAATTCTGGTCGTCCTGCTGACACTGGAGATCCTGGTTTTCAGCTGTCTGGGTACCAATTTTCTGACGCGCAACAATGCGTTTGAAGTCGTACGATTCAGTGTGGAGATCGGCCTGCTGGCATTGGCGTTAACCCCCGTGATTGTCAGTGGCGGAATTGATTTGTCGGTTGGTTCTTTGATGGGCCTGTCCGCCATTTTGTTCGGAAAATTATGGCGCGACGTGGGCCTGCCAATCTGGCTGGCAGCCACAATCACAATCGCCTGCGGTGCCGTGGCCGGAGGTCTCAACGCAATTCTCATTACGAAGTTGAAGATTCCGCCACTGATTGTGACTCTGGGTTCATTTTCACTGTTTCGAGGCCTCGCGGAAGGTCTGACCGCGGCGGCTGAAAATTTCACCAACTTCCCGGCTTCGTTCCTGTTTCTGGGTCAGGGATATTTGTTCCTGGGAATTCCCGTGCAGTTACCGCTGTTTCTCGCGGCGGCATTTGCCTTTTGGGTGCTACTGGAATGTTCTGTCGTGGGTCGAACACTCTATGCGATCGGATTTTCAGCGGAAGGAGCACGACATGCGGGAATTCCCGTCGCACAACGAATTGGACTGGTCTATGTCCTGTCCGGACTGGCTTCCAGTCTCGCTGCAATCATCTATGTCGCCCATCTTGGCCAGGCAAAGGCCGATGCCGGGACGGGCTATGAATTGATGGCCATCACGGCCGTGGTCCTGGGTGGAACGTCGATATTTGGTGGCCGAGGTCACATCCACGGTACGCTATTGGGATTGTTCGCGATCGCGATTTTACAAAACGGCTTACGGATGTCCGATCGCCCCGCGGAACTCGCCGGCATTCTGGTGGGAGTCTTATTGCTCTCGACCATCAGTCTTGATGCGTTATTGTCCCGGTTGAAGGCGCTCGAAGCGGGACGGAAACAAAGCCCGAAGGCATCTATTTCTTCGACATCCTCAGAGGAGTTTGACGTGAAGAACTCGCAAGTGGCTGTGATCTGTGTATTCATGGTCATCGCAGCGGCGATCATCGCCGGCAGTAATTTTTTCCTGGTCAAAGGCCTGGAAAAACACTTGGCTGGCACTTCCGCTTCCGTGGGCACAACGGCGAAAACCGGAAAGCAGATGACCATTGGGATGATGCCCAAGAGCAAAGGCAATGCCTATTTCGTCGCGTGCCGGAAGGGAGCGGAAGAAGCCGCCAAAGAACTCGACGTGAAACTGCTGTGGGATGGCCCTACGGATCCCGATCCTGCCAAGCAGAATGAAGTCATCGACACGTGGATCACCCGCGGCGTGGACGTCCTGGCGATCGCCGTGGAAAATCGCGACGGAATCTCGACGGTCCTGCGCAAAGCACGTGAAAAGGGAATCAAAGTCGTGACCTGGGACGCGGACGCAGCCACCGATGCCCGGGATTTCCTGGTCAACCAGGCGACTCCACAGGGAATTGGCTACACGCTGATGGACACTGCGGCTGAGGTCATGGAAAACAAGGGCGAGTTCGCGATTATCACGGCCTCATTGACGGCTGCGAATATGATCGAATGGCAGGGGCATATCAAAGCTCGGCTGAAGGAAAAGTATCCAGACATCAAACTCGTGGCTTTACGCCCGTGTGATGATCTGCAAAAGAAAGCCTATGATGAAGCGAATATCATTCTGAACGCCCATCCGAACGTCAAGCTGATTATGGGAATCTGTTCTCCTGCAGTTCCCGGTGCATCTGAAGCGGTCAAACAATCGGGCCGTAAAGATGTCCATGTCGTGGGTCTTAGCTTGCCCAACGACAACAAAAGTTATGTCCACGAAGGAATCACGCCGTGCGTCATTCTGTGGAATACGATGGATCTGGGCTATCTGGCGGTACATGCGTCATACGCGTTGAAAAACGGGACGCTCAAGGCAGGGGACAAATCGATCAAAGCCGGTCGATTGGGGCAAATCGAGATTGAAGGTGACAATATCCTGCTGGGAAAACCGTTCAAATTCACGAAAGAGAATATTGATCAATTTGACTTTTGATCCAGTCCGCGTCTTCCGTGCTCAATGGTGGATCCGGTACCGGCTCATCTTGATACCGGATTTCCGCCATTTCAATACATAGACTTACTGCAGATTCAAACGCGGCCGCTAAATCGAGCGGCAGGTCGGGCCGCCCCAAGCCGATTGGCAATCCAATCACTGGTAATCGCTCTTGAAGGCGGATGGGATAGCCTTCTTCGTTTCGCCCGCAACCTGTCTTTCGTGCGACAAAAATGAAGTACGGAGTCGACTGCAATTCCGGAAACATCAGTCGCGAAGGATTTTCGCCTCCCCGTAGGAAATCAATCTCCATAAAATGTGCCTGCGAAGTCAGCAGGCGCATTCGCTTTTCACGATATTTCGGTGCGTAGCTTCCTTCTTTATTTGCGAAGCTCAGAAGTTCCAATACTGCCAGAATTCGAGTGAATCGCCCGGCTTGGCGGACGACGAGGTAATCTTGCTTATAGAGTTCCATTTGACTAGGGTCGAGCGTCACCTCGTGAACCGCTTTCGGCTCAACCAGAGCCGTTGCATTTCCAGGTTGAATCGGACGTTCGCCCTGTAAAAAACTGAGATCCGGGCCGGCGAAGGCATCGAGTTCGCCAACCAGGACTAACTGTCCATCTGGTTCCCGCTGATAAATGCTGCGTTCAACGCCAAGAAGACAGCCGGCCTCTCGCGCTTTGCTCGAATTTAATCGTGCGAGTTCACGAATGAACCAGCCGTGAAACTCTTGCCAGCGTGGGTTCATTTCCAGAAATGGATTCATTCCCGGGAACGGAGATTTCAACTGGGAATTCATTGTGACCGGTTTTCCACCCTGGCAATAAAGGCTTCAACAAGACTGGCTTCTGGTTACCCTATCATTCTTACTTCGAAGTGTCAAAATCAACAGGACGCACCATGCTTCATCGAAGTTCATTGTTCTCGTCGGTTTTTTGACGGCTGGACACGGTCGCGATATACTGCGAACGTTGCGACTTAGCCCACTCTTGAAGCTAAAGTCGCGAAGGTGACAGAGAGTTCGTTCTCAAACCGCACTTCAAAACAAAGGCGAAAACAGGCAATTATTGTGGCACAAGAAAAAGTCATTCTGGCGTATAGCGGCGGTTTAGATACCTCGGTCATTGTTGGCTGGCTGATGGACGAAGGGTATGAAGTCCATTGCCTTTACGTCGAT
Organism: Planctomycetaceae bacterium; assembly: GCA_028291565.1. GTDB lineage: Bacteria > Planctomycetota > Planctomycetia > Planctomycetales > Planctomycetaceae > JAKFVC01. The sequence continues at coordinate 8,141 of JAQGHT010000397.1, forward strand.
CTGGGCCAGCCCTGTGAAGACCGTCCCGCCATCATTCAGAAGGCCCTCAATATCGGCGCGGCTTCGTCTGAACTGGTCGATTGCACCGAAGAATTGTGCCGCGACTTTGCCTTTCCTGTACTGCAATGGCAAGCCAAGTACGAAAACATCTACTTGCTCGGGACATCCATCGCCCGTCCGCTGATCGCCAAGAAATGTATCGAACGCGCGCGAGATATCGGCGCGACAGCCTTCGTGCACGGAGCCACGGGAAAAGGGAACGATCAGTGCCGTTTCCAGCTCGCCGCGGAAGCCCTGGAGCCAACGGTTAAAATCATCGCTCCGTGGCGATTGGAACGCTACCGCAAATTGTTCCCCGGCCGAAAAGAAATGATCGCGTTCTGCGAAGCGAAGAACATTCCCGTTAAGGCGAGTTCCACGAAACCCTACTCCAGTGACGAAAACTGCCTGCACATCAGCTACGAAGCTGGTCTGCTGGAAGATCCCGCAGTCGATGGGATTCCGATCATCGACTTTGGCATGACAATTTCACCGCAGCAGGCGCCGGACAAAGAGGAATTCGTCAAGATTGGCTTTGAACACGGAGTGCCGGTCTCGGTCGACGGCAAGAAACTGTCTGCATTTGGCATCGTAGACGCGCTCAACAAAATCGGTGGCCGCAATGGGGCGGGACGGATTGATATCGTCGAAAACCGATTCGTCGGCATGAAGAGCCGCGGCGTGTACGAAGCCCCGGGCATGACGATCCTTTACGCAGCCCATCAAGCCCTTGAGCAACTGACTCTCGACCGTGATTTGACCCACCTCCGCGACCGGCTGGCCCCGGAAGTCGCCGAGATGGTCTATTACGGCTTCTGGTACTGCGCCAAGATGGATTCGCTGATGGCGTTCTTGCGGGAGACGGAAAAGCCGGTCACCGGCGAAGTGACCGTCGGACTGTACAAAGGCAACGTCCGCGTCACCAGCCGAGTCAGCCCGAACAGTCTGTACGACGACGCGATCGCCAGCATGGAAGCCGGCGGCAGCTACAATCAAACCGACGCGGAGGGCTTCCTCAGGATCATGGGACTGCCGGGCCGCGTCCAGGGCCGCAATCGACGCCGCGAATACTAAAATCCCCAGCGACAACGGGTCGGTGTGTACGAATTTCAGCTTTCGCCGAGAACGATAACAAGTCCGAAGAAGACTCAAACCGACAAGATGACATTCGTGCACACTCCCCTGAACGCTATCGATTGAGAATGCAAGTGAGTTACGCTTATGCAAGCCATCAAAATCGTAGTATGGGACGAGGATGGTGCGTGGCTGGGATACCTACAGGAATATCCTAATTACCGCTAATTTACGCTAATCAGGATTCCATCCTACAAGGATCGTCAGGCAACGCAATTGTGACTTTCCTTGTCTTTATTAGCGTTAATTAGCGCAGATTAGTGTTCCACCTTCCCCTGTTTTCTGGGGCTGGATCGGCAAAGTAATTATGAGACTTTTCGCCAATCCCCCGTGAGGGATTAGATGACGTAAGTTATTGGTATTTAAGAAAAAGTGCCTGCGCCTTACAAATGAGGAGAGTTACCACACTACCCTCAAGATGAAAGGACGCAGGCATGGATGCTCCGCGTGGTGTGCCGGTTGAAACGGTGAATTGTGAGTGTTGTCCTCGGAAGGCCCCGTG
>JAQGHT010000451.1 GCA_028291565.1 Planctomycetaceae bacterium
GGAAGATCAGGCCGTTGCCGTTGTTGACACCTCAAAGGCCACACTCGAAACTAACCAGCTCAGCCTGAGTTTCACCAAGGTCGTTTCGCCGATCAACGGGCGGGTCAGCCGGTTCTATGTGACCGAAGGCAATCTCGTGACGCAAGAGCAAACCTTGCTGACCAAGATCGTGTCGGTCGATCCGATGTATGCCTATTTTGATGTTGATGAACGAATGGTCCTGCATATCCGTAAGTTGATCCGGGAAGGCAAGACGAAGTCTGCCCGTGACGTCGATTGGCCCGTCATGATGGAACTGTCCAATGAAACGGGACACCCTCATAAAGGGACGATCAATTTCGTAGACAATCAAGTCAATGCGAAAACCGGAACATTGAGTGTCCGTGCCGTGTTTCCGAACAAGCAGGAGGTTCTTTCGCCCGGACTGTTCGCCCGGGTCCGTGTGCCTATCGGGCCACCGCATCCGGCGTTGCTCATTACTGACCGGGCGATCGATTCTGACCAGGGGCAAAAGATCGTTTACGTCGTTAACGAAAAGGACGAGGTGGTCAGCCGCCCGATTACAGTTGGCGCCGTTCATGAGGGCCTGCGAGCGGTCGAAGAGGGATTGAAAGCGGGCGAGAGAGTCATTGTGAATGGTCTGCAGCGGGTGCGGCCCGGTCTGGTTGTGGAGCCGAAACTGGTGGAAATGCCTGTTCCGTCCGTTGTTCGCGGCGTCGCGGGATCGCGTTAGCGCGGCTTACAGTGGCATGCTACGTCGTGAATTCCTGCATACTGGCGAATTTCGCGATGCCAATGTGATAACAGTGTCGGGTCGCACGCCAGCTGCGTGCGCCATCCACTTGACTGTCTGAAAGGAAACCGGCAATGCTGGCTCGCTTTTTTATCGACCGCCCCGTGTTGGCCTGGGTCATTTCCATTGTGATTGTGATGATGGGGCTGATCGCGGCGGCTCTGTTGCCAATCGCTCAATATCCACAAATCGCACCGCCGACGGTTCGCGTCACGGCGAATTATCCCGGGGCCAACGCGCAAGTCGTCGCGGATACGGTTGCCGCTCCGATCGAGCAGCAGGTGAATGGTGTCGAAGGCATGTTGTACATGTCATCGCAAAGCAGTAATGACGGCTCATACAGTCTGGATGTGACCTTCGAACTGGGAACCGATTTGAACATGGCCCAGGTGCTGGTTCAAAATCGCGTGGCGGTGTCGCAGCCGACATTGCCAGACGTTGTGAAGGCGACGGGGGTGACGGTCAAGAAACGCTCGCCAGATATTCTGCTCGTGGTCAATCTGTATTCTGAGGATGATCCCGCGACCGGCAAGCCGTATCACAGCCGGCTCTATATGAGCAACTATGCTACGATTCAGCTGCTGGATGTGCTGGCCCGCGTTGAGGGTGTCGGTGACGTGTTTTCTTTTGGTGGGCAGGATTACAGCACCCGCGTCTGGCTCGATCCCGATAAGCTGGCATCTCGCAACATGACCGCGAATGATGTCGTGGATGTCTTGAGGGAGCAAAATGTGCAAGTGGCGGCCGGGCAGGTTGGCCAGCCGCCGGTTCCGAAAGGCCAGGAGTTTCAATACACAATGAGTACACTCGGGCGGCTGATTGAGCCCGAACAGTTTGCGGATATCATTTTGAAAGTTGGAACCGATGGCGACGTGACCTATCTGCGGGATGTCAGCCGGACCGAATTGGGAGCCAGGAATCAGGATCAGATTCTGTCGATGGACGGAAAGCCGTCGGTTGGCCTGGCTATTTTTCAACTTCCGGGTTCCAACGCTCTGGACACCGCCGAGCGGATCAAAGCCAAAATGCGGGAACTGGAAACTCGCTTCCCGAAAGGGTTAAAGCAGGGAATTGTTTACGACACGACTCCGTTCATCAGCGAATCGGTCAGCGAGGTCTTCAATACGTTGCGAGACGCGGTATTGCTGGTCGCGTTTGTCGTGTTACTGTTTCTGCAGGATTGGAAATCCCTGATGCTGCCGGTGATCGACGTGGGAGTGTCATTGGTTGGAACGTTCGCAGTGATGATGCTGATGGGGTTCTCGCTCAATAATCTGACGCTATTTGGATTGGTGCTGGCGATCGGCATTGTGGTGGACGACGCGATTGTGGTCCTGGAAAACATCGAGCGCTGGCTCGACAAGGGGCTACCCGTCCGCGAGGCCACGATCCAGGCGATGAGCGAGATCACGGGACCAATTCTGGCGATTACATTAGTGCTCAGCTCAGTGTTTTTGCCGAGTGCATTTCTCGGCGGCATCACAGGGCAGTTTTTCCGGCAATTCGCCCTTACAATTTCGGCGTCGATGATCATTTCCGCAATCAATGCGATGACGATGACGCCCGCCCGGGCGGCCTCGATTTTCGCGGGGCGGAAACCGGGGCATCACGGGGACCAGGGAAAAGAGGCATTGCCCTGGTGGAGTTTTGCTTTAATGGGAGGAGTGGTTTCTGTCTGGCTGCTGAAGCCGATACTGGGGCCCGGACTGGGGATGGACATTGGTGGAGAAGGGCATGAGGTCGCTCCAGGTGGGATCGTGGCCACATTGCTTTCCTGGGGCGGTAACGTTCTGCTATTCCTTCCTGGGGCCATACTTGGCGGTCTCGTCGGCTGGTTCATTATCGCCTGGGTGAACCGGATCCTGGGCGTTCTGTTTCGCGGTTTCAACTGGGTATTTGATCGCGTGACCAAGATCTACGGAAAGGCCGTGGGTTGGGGACTGCGACTCAGTGTGATCGTGCTCATTTTGTATGTGGGACTGATCGCCCTGACCGGTTACGGCTTCACGCGAGTCCCACTGGGATTCATTCCGAATCAAGACAAGGGCCGTCTGATCTTGAATATTCAGCTGCCGGATTCCGCTTCGCTGGAACGGACAATCGAAGTCATCGAGGCCGTTGACAAGATCGTCCTGGGAACGGAAGGCGTCGCGCATACGCTCGGCAATCCAGGCCGTTCGTTTGTCTTGAATTCGATCGGTTCCAATCAGGGTACCATGTTCGTGACGCTGTCACCGTTTCATGAACGGCGATCCGCCGCTTTGAGCTCGGAGGCCATCGCGGCCCATTTGCGGATGCGATTCGCGAAGGAGATTTCCGACGCTCGCGTTTCGGTTTTTGGTGCGCCGGCGGTGGATGGTCTCGGAAGTGCCGGCGGGTTCAAGCTGATGGTGGAAGGGACTGGCGATGTCAATCTCGCGACATTGCAGGGGCAGGCGGATAACCTGGTGGAAAAGGGAAACAAGTTGCCTGGTCTGGTCGGGCTGTTTAATGGATTTCGTTCCACCGCGCCGCAACTGTATGTGGATGTGGACCGAGTGAAAACCAAGACGACGAATGTGGCCCTGACCGATGTCTTCTTGACCTTGCAGGTCTATATGGGCGGGTATTATGTGAACGATTTCAACAGGTTTGGCCGGACCTGGCAGGTGAATGTGCAGGCGGATGCTCCGTTCCGGGTCGACGCGGAAGCGGTGAAACAACTCAAAGTTCGCAATACCGAGGGAGAAATGGTCCCGTTGGGGGCGCTGGTCGACGTGCGCGATTCAGGCGGACCGACGATGGTGACTCGATATAACATGTTCCCCGCCGCGGCGATCAACGGGTCGTCGCGACCAGGAGTCAGCACCGGTGATGTTCAGGCCAAGATGGAAGCCCTGGCGGAGCATGAGTTGCCGCGATCCATGAATTATGAATGGACCGAACTCAGCTACCTGCAGAAGCAGTCCACCAAAATCACTTCGTTCAAGGATCTGCGACAGAATCCCTTCAGTGCGTTCGCGTTGGGAGTGATACTCGTCTTCTTCGTGCTGGCCGGTTTATACGAAAGCTGGTCGCTACCCATGGCCGTGATTCTGGTCGTTCCGATGTGTTTGTCGAGTGCGCTGGCGGGAGTCGCAATGGCTGGAATGGATGTGAATATCTTCGTGCAGGTTGGATTCGTCGTACTTGTCGGATTGGCGGCCAAGAATGCCATTTTGATCGTTGAATTCGCTCGTGACCGGCAGGCCGAAGGAGTTCCGTTATTTGAAGCCTCAGTGGAGGCGGCTGAAGTGCGTTTGCGGCCGATCATCATGACGTCGTTCGCCTTCATTCTCGGTGTGTTGCCGTTGGTTGTGGCACACGGCGCCGGGGCGGAAATGCGTCGTACGTTGGGTACGGCCGTGTTCGCTGGCATGTTGGGCGTCACACTGTTTGGAATCTTTCTGACTCCCGTTTTCTTTTACGTTATCCGTCGGATTACGAAGGACGGCAATCCGAAGCCTCACGCTGTGGAACAAGTGCACGTCGCTGCAGAAATCGCAGGAAAATGATCGGTTGCCTGAAACATTCTCGTGGCCGGAATCGTGGCAATTCGTTGGCAATCTGTCAGTGGGATTTCGTTGCAACACAGGTGTTCAACCGGTCCAAACCTGGAGAACTGACCAGTTGAAACTCTCCCCGCAAATGCGGTGAAGTTCCAGAAAACCTAAAATCTCGCCGCAGCGGGAATAAAACTTTTGACGTTTTGTCTTGTGTGCGATATCATCGGTGCTTTCTGATCTGTTCCGATCAGTTACACGATTCTTGATTCTGCGGGAGGTCCCATGCCAACTCTTTCCAAGAAGTGCCGACGTTCAGGTTTTACGCTCATCGAATTGCTCGTAGTAATCGCAATCATTGCGGTGCTCATCGCATTGTTGCTGCCAGCTGTACAGCAAGCCCGCGAAGCGGCTCGGAGGGCTCAATGCAAGAACAATCTCAAGCAAATCGGGTTGGCCCTGCATAATTACCACGACACGACGGGAATGTTTCCTTACTGCAGCACCTACCCTATGAACGCCGCCTGGAAACACACTTGGGTTGAGCTGGTGTTACCCTATATTGATAACGCTCCATTGTACAATCAGATCAATTTCAATCTCCCCAATGATGCCACGACGCCGAGCAATAATCTGGCGCTCTTCGCGTCAAAAACATTTGGATTTATTCAATGCCCCTCGAATCCTTTTTCCACCGCGCTGACATGCAAGGATGGCTCGCTGTTTCGAGAATATCCCGCACCCATCCAAAGCCTGGCCTATCCACTGATGTCCGGGACGATTCAACCCGACTATGTCTCACCTGACTGTGGTTGCGAGAACTGTTATTGCAATACCGAATCGACCGCCAGTCATAGCTGGAATTCCTCACAGGCTTATGGTCGGTGGCCCGGGATCTTTAACCGTGGAGTGACATCGTCTCGTTTGCGTGACGTCACGGATGGAACGAGCAACACGATCCTGGCGGCCGAGCGAAATTCTGAAGAATGCGGCTGGGGCGGCGCGTTCAGCTGGAATTTTACGAATGTCTATACCGGGCAGAAGATTAACAGTCCGACGCGATCTACGGTGATTGGCAGCGACTGGTGGCGGAATTGCGGGTCATCCAGTTATCATGTCGGCGGAGCTCATATGCTGATGGCCGACGGCAGCGTCAGCTTTTTCAGCAACAACATTAATTTCGCCACGTACTGCTACCTCGGCGATAAGGCGGATGGCAATTCGGCTTCGGTATCAAACTGAAGGAATTCGTCGTCGATTGTCGGACAACTTCTACCGCGCACGGTTAAGAATGAGACATTTGATCGCGGGGATAAGCATTAAAAAAGACTCATTCGTTCCCGCGAACACGATAATCTATGCCTGCACTCTCGCCGTTGCCAATCGATGTCATTCTTTCGGAACTGGTGGGAGTGCTTCGCCGATCGAATAGTCTGGTGCTGCAGGCCCCCACGGGTGCTGGAAAAACGACTCGAGTCCCACCTGCGCTGCTTGATGCAGGGTTAGCCGGTCAGGGCCAGATTTTGCTGCTTGAGCCCCGTCGACTGGCGGCTCGGGCGGCAGCCCGTCGAATTTCGTTTGAACGCGGGACGAATGTTGGTGACGAAATCGGATATCAAGTTCGATTCGATCAACGTTGTAGTTCACGGACCCGAATCGTTGCCGTGACAGACGGGATCTTGATCCGCAAGTTGCAGGAAGATCCCTTCCTCGAGTCGGTCTCGGCGATTCTGTTTGATGAATTTCATGAGCGCAGCTTGAATGTCGATCTCGCTTTGGCCATGGCGCGGCGTGTGCAACAAACGGTTCGGCCCGATCTAAAGTTGCTCGTGATGTCGGCGACATTGTCCGCGGAACCGGTGTCTCATTTCCTTGGTCATTGTCCGATCGTCACGAGTGCCGGGCGTCTGTATCCGGTTGAGATCCGCTATCAAACGCAGATTTCCACTTTGCCGATGATCGAGCAGGCAGCGCAGGCTGTCATTGAACTTCTACCACAGACTCCCGGTGACCTGCTGGTCTTTCTGCCGGGCGTCCGGGAAATTCATCAAGTTGCGAAACTGTTGAGTTCCATCGCTGCGGAACAAGATCTCGCCATTCTGCCCTTATATGGAGATCTGTCGCCGGAACAACAGGATCAAGTGCTGGGGAAATGTACTCAGCGGAAAGTCGTGTTGGCGACGAACGTGGCGGAGACTTCGGTGACAATCGATGGCGTCACGGGTGTCGTGGATACGGGTCAGGTCCGGCAACTGCAGTTTGATCCGGGACTTGGACTGGACCGACTGGTGCTCATGAGGGTCTCGCAAGCGTCCGCGGACCAGCGGGCGGGCAGGGCCGGGCGGACACAGCCAGGTGTTTGCGTTCGGCTGTGGCTGGAGCGAGAACAACGCGGACTGCTGGCTCAGACGGAACCGGAGATTCGCCGAGTCGACGTGGCTGGCCCTGTGCTGGAATTACTTTGCTGGGGCGAAGCCGATGTGGCAGGATTTCCCTGGTTCGAAGCACCCCGGCCCGATGCGTTGGCCCAGGCGTTGACCCTCTTGAAGCGACTGGGGGCAATTGATGGCCACCAGCCGACCGAAATCGGACGGCAGATGGTTGGATTGCCAGTGCATCCCCGTCTGGCACGCATGTTATTGGAAGGTGCTCGGTGGCTTGTTGCCGAACGGGTCGCCTGGATTGCAGCATTGCTAGCGGAACGAGATCCGTTCGAGCGCTCAGATTACCGTCCAGGAGGAATGCGTGGTGCCGCGCACCATTCCCTGTCGGATGTTCTGGATCGCGTGCAGGCACTGGAAGAGTTTCAGAAGCATGGCCGTCTCGAAACCAGTCTGGGGCGATTGAATCCCGGCGCGGCTCGGTTTTTGGAGCAGGCTCAGCAGCAATTGTTGCGGCTCATCGAGAATTCCGCTCGATTTGCTACGGGTTCGGGGGCAGTGAAGATTCACAGCAAAGATGAAGCCGTGTTGAGGTCGATTCTTGTTGCTTTTCCCGATCGCGTGGCACGCAGAAGGGAACCGCTGGGGCGCAAGGGGGTCATGGTTGGTGGCCGTGGCATCCGTTTGATGGATTCCAGCCCCATGCTGGAACCGGAGCTGTTTGTGTGCGTTGAGACCGATGCCGGGCAGGGCGAAGTCTTTGTCCGTTTGGCATCCGGGATCGAACGTGAATGGCTGGCCGCTACCGAATTGCAGACGAGTATCGACGTTTCGTTCGATTCGACGACGGAAAAAGTGGTCGCCGTGCGACGGACGCGGTATCTCGATTTGGTGATCGACGAGGCCGTTACGATCCCGCCAGCTGATTGCGATGTCGGCGCCCTATTGGCCGAAGCGGCACGCGGATCCCTGGATCGAGCCATTCCGCTCGATGATCCGGACCTGCGGGCGTTTCTGGCTCGAGTACGATGTCTGAAAGAATGGATGCCACAGAGCGACCTGCCAGAATTTGACGAGTCGGCACTCGACAATTTGCTCCCCAGTTTAGCTCACCGCTGCCGATCATTTGCCGATTTGCGAAAAGCGCCATGGTTGGCGGTTCTGAAAGGGAGCTTGAGTTATGCACAACAGCAATTCCTTGAGCGGGAAGCCCCGGCACAGATTCAGGTTCCGAGCGGCAGTTTCATCACTCTGCAATATGAGTCGGGGCGGGCACCGATTCTGGCAGTGCGGATTCAAGAATTGTTTGGTCTCACGGCGACACCACGAGTCGCGGGAGGCAAGATTCCAGTCGTGTTACATCTTCTGGGGCCGAACTATCGGCCACAACAGATCACAGATGATCTGAAATCGTTCTGGAACAATACTTATCCAGAAGTGCGCAAGGAGTTGAAGCGACGTTATCCAAAGCATTCCTGGCCAGAAGACCCGTGGACGGCGACTCCGGAACGCAGGCCTGGCAGGAAAACGTGACGGCACACGCCGCGTCGCCGAATTCGTGAGAATTTGAACCACAACGTAGCCGTATCGGTGAGAATTTGGGTGTTTTTGAACACTCGCCCGAAATCCGACGACTTCAGCTACGGGGGAAGCCGCAAGTCCAGACCGGACTAACTACGAAGCGCTTGACGTGGTGCGCTCGCGGCCAGTTGGCTACTACTTGATTCGTTCGCACCGCCCAGCGGCTGTGGGGGATCAAATCGTAACTGACGCTCGCCGACCATTGACGCAATTGACGGCAGTGGTACCTCGGCGCGGTTGATCTGGCGAATCTGGCCGTGTGGGTCCAGGTCGTAGGCGATACCTCTCCAGACGATTCGGGATCCCCAGCAAGCGGAAAGCATGACGAGTGTGTTGACCAGTAGGGACAATGGCGCGCAGTACACGTCAAACCATGTACACCGGGCCATGGCGGGGGACCAGTTCGAGACATAGACGCGCGCCAGATCGCGGCGGATCAGGCCACGGTAGACCTGGAACGCATACCAGACCGACAGGAAGCCGGCTGCCCACCAGGACGCTTCCTGTTGAACCACAAAGCCGGCGGCGAGAATTGCAGCTGCTCCGACGAGTGCCGCTGAAGAAACGACCAGCATGCCGAGCGATCGGAACCACAATCGAGGAGCGTAAATTCGCCCGATCAGGTGCTGTCGCCGCAGAAAGCTCAACATCCCGCGGAGGGAATAATCCATGGGTGATGCCGCCATGCAGGCGGGTTCGTAATGAATCGTCAATTCCGCGGCATGCAAGGCCTGGGTCGCGACGAGATCATCACTGAGCGTATACTGCCAGGACTCCTTGATTTTGACCGTTTCAAATTCATCGCGGCGCATCGCCCAGGAACCGCCCCAGACAATATGTTGGCTGCCGGCTCCCAGTAAGGCCGCGATCGACGCATTGATGCTGCAAAGCAGACAGTTGGCTAGCGATACAGTGGCCGGAACATACCAGCGATACCCTGTTACGGCACCAGGCACGGGGCGATACAATCGCGCCACCATTCTTCCCAGCCAATCAGGAGCGGGGCAGATATCGGAATCGACAAACGCCAGGATTTTAACGTCAGGCGAAATGTGTCCGGCAGCCACCGTCAGGTTGTGGATTTTCTGACCCGACTGTTGAGCCATGCCGGCCACGATGATCCGGACAGAGACTTGAGATTGTGCCGCCAGGCGTTGGATGATTGGGAAGGCAGGATCGTCTTCCGTCTCCACTATAAACAGAACTTCGTAGTTGAGATAATCCTGGACCAGAAGATTCCGCAGATTCTGTTCTAACTCCAGGTCCATTCCCTTACAGGGGGAAAGCAAAGCCACACGCCAGGAGTTATTCGTAGGCCGGGCGTCTTGACGCCGTCGGCGCGCAAAACGGCGGTGCTCCCAGGCGTGCATCCCCAGGAGCAATGATTGCACCAGAGCGCACACGCAGGCAGTGACCCAGACCCAGAATACAACGGTCAGGAAACTCACGCCAGAAAGCATCCTTCTGTGAGTAACGGAAGTTCAAATTGAATGATGTAAATGTCTGTCGCAAGGTGCGTTACGCACCGGAAGAATCCCGCAGGCGACCCACTACGAAATCAGAGACTCCAAACGAAGCTCTAATGAGGTGGTTGAAGATCTCTACGAAACGCAAGTCGCGAGTTGAAATTCAAGGCTGGATGTGAATTGTGAAAAATGGGGGTAGAACAGACGCTGAGCCGGCGGGGAAGTGAATTCGGGCAAGTGAAATCGGGCCGCGAATGCGGCGAAGGACTTATCGATTATGTCGGCGTTCTTCGCAAGATATCTTTTTCGAAATCGCGAATCGCAATTGGAATTGAAAAAGTGACAATCTTGGACACCGATTGGGGGACACTCTGCGGAAAGTATCAGCGCGGCGACCGGAATTGTTCAGCTTCGACTTGCTGACAGATCACGATCTGCTGCAATTGATTCGGGCTAAAAATGCGACGATGGGACAAATAATGTGAACTGAATTGACTATGAGCAAATGGTGCAAATGGGATTTATGGGCCGTCTGGGATTTTGGAATGCAACTCACCGATGATTCCCATAATTCCCATTTTGTGCGAGCCGCAGCGACAGGTTCTCTATGAAGTCCGCAGGACAAAGTCGAAAAGACTCATTTCTTCAGGCTCTTTTCGGCTTGCAGAAACGTCATTCGCAATTGATGCAAGCTGCGCTCGAGAAATCCGCTTTCTTCCGTCGAC
>JAQGHT010000470.1 GCA_028291565.1 Planctomycetaceae bacterium
AATCTTGTATTTTGACGACTCCCCGGCATGGAGCGGCGCGAAGGCATCAAGACAGGGAAGGGCGATTGAAATGCCTGCCGCCTGCAGAAACTTGCGTCGATCAGCGTTCACGGAGTGGCCTCGAAAGTGTGCTTCCATCTTCCAGCTGCGGATCCAGTAGCAGTTATTGTAACCTGGAAGTGTGGAGAAAGGAGGGAGTCGCAGAGGCAGAGACCCGCGTGTTGACACGTCGCATTCTCGTCAGAAGTTCGGGTGGTTGCCGCTGGAATGGATCATCTGCTAGACTGCGGGTTTGATTTTACGCCACATTCGTTCCGCTGGACTCAGCGGGACCACAATTCGGCACGATTCCTTCCCGTTCGGGGACAAGATGACCACTGGTTGGACCAAGACATTCCCTTTTAAGGTCGATATTTCAGGCATCATCGAGTTGATGGGTGCGTCGATTTATTCACGCCCGGATACTCCGATTCGTGAATTGATCCAGAACGCGCACGATGGAATCATCCGCCGCCGGCAATCGGATTTGAAACTGACGGGACGAATCGACATCGTTCAAGACGTTGAAAACCGCACCTTGACCTTCACCGACGATGGCATCGGGATGAATGCCGAAGAGGCCGAAACCTATCTCGGGACGCTGGGGGTCGGAATTACAGGTATCCTGCGTCGGCGCAACGTGGGTGAGGCCGTTTCTGACGGAGGTTCGTTGATCGGCCAATTTGGCATTGGCCTGTTCAGCGCCTTTCTGCTGGCTGATCGACTGGTCGTGGAAACTCGCCGGATCGATGGATTCGAAGGTGTCCGGTGGGAAGCTGGTACCGGTACCGAGGTTTCACTCTCGTGGTGTGATCGCAGCGTTCCCGGAACATCGGTCACATTGCATTTACGGGAAGATGCGACGCGATTTGCGGAAGATCGAGAATACCTGGAATCGGTCGTCAAGGAGTTCGCCGACTTCCTGCCTATTCCGATCTTTGTCAATCAGGCCGCAACCCGAGTCAACGTCTGCAATGTTGCCTGGTTTGATCCAACGCCAGATCGTGAAGCCATTGAACTCGAGTTGGAAGGCTACTTCCATGAGACTCCGATGGAAGTCATTCCGGTCCGGCAAGAAAAACCGGTCGCGCTGGCGGGCGCGCTGTATGTTTCGCCTCAAAGAACGCCAGGATTTACAGAAGATCAAGCGGTGGCGGTGACCGTGCGGCGAATGGTGATTTCGCGGCGAATTCAGGGATTGTTACCGGAATGGGCGTCGTTCCTGCGCGGCGTTCTGGAATTGAATGATTGCTCACCAACTGCCAGCCGTGAAGATCTGGTACGGAACTTCAGCTTTTCCGCAGTCCAGAAAACGATTGAATTCTTGCTGTATGACCACTTCGAGCGACTGGCCCGGCAGGATCCATCTCGTCTGCAGGCCATCATTGCCTGGCATCGGTACACTTTCGCGGGAGCTGCCCTGACTGAGCACCGCATGCGAAATCTGTTGCGCAAGACATACAAATTCCCCACGTCACAAGGGGTATTAAGCTTCGAAGAAATCCTGGAACGCAGCCCGGGAGACGCATTATTCGAGACCGATGCTACGCATGTGATCTGGTTTAACACTGATCGCCGGCAGGAATCCTGGGCGAATTCTCTGTTTTCGAACCAGTCTGTCCCGTGTGTGCATACGCTGCTCAGCTTTGAGGAATCATTGCTGACGGCGATGTCGGCGGAAGCTAGCCGCGAGGGAAAAGAAGTCGATCTGCGGATCGCTACGCCCAGTTCTCGGGGCTTCACCGAAAGCATTCTGGGAGCTCAGGATGTCACCGAAGCCCCCAAAGAATGGCAAGAGTTTCTCGCCGCGACCGGGGCCAAAGTGTATCTCGCTGATTTTCACGAGAGTCGCCCTGTGATGGGTTTTCTGAACGAACGTCGCGAATTGCGGCGTGTCTTCGAGGAACTGAAGCAGCAGGGAAACATCCCGTCGGGGTTTCAGCGTCTCATCGATGCCAAAATGCAGGAAGAAGCCGAAGCCACGAACGAATTACTGCTGAACCGCAGACATCGATTAGTCGGCCGTGCCCTGGAGCAATCGACGCGAACTCCGTTGGCGAGTGTCTTACGTCAACTGGCGTTTGATGCCCTGGCATCGGCGGGTGCGGTTTTGGAATCAACAGCTCAACAACAGCGTACTGAGGATCTGGACTGGATCGCAGAGGCGCTCTGGGGTAAGAAATCGTAAAGGAATTTGTCATGGCCGTGGACGAGCCACAAGACGTCGAGAAACGCCTGGAACAGCTTCTGAAATCAATTGGCGATCTGGCGGATCTTTGCCAATATCGGTCCTCCATGCGCGTCGCCCGGGAAACTCAGCGACTGGCGAAACAGGAACGCAAAGTCATCCCTTTTCTGCAGGCTGCCATCAGTCTGATGAATTCGTGCCTGGAAGTCTTCGATCCAGAAGCGGGACTGACGGTCGCGTTGGAAAGTATCGCGCTGCTCGAAAGTGACGATCACGCCCGGCAGTTTCAACCTGACCTGCCTGAAGATCACTACCAGTATGTCGTCTCGCGGCTTTCCACGTGTGCTTACGATCATTTAGCAATGCACACGGCCGAAAAGGAAGGCTACAACTCGGACGGCGTGCATGATTGCATCAGCGACGGTCTGTTCGTCTGCCGGCGCACCGGAAAGTTGGAATGCATCGCCTGTTTCCGGGAATATGCGACTGATGTCTATCAAGCGTCGGACGACGTCGAAATGGCATTACATCATGCACGGGCTGTCGCGACCTCTCCGCCTTTAAACCTTGATAACAACCGCCAATGGGCGGGCCAGCGTTCCGAGGCCAAGCTGCTACTGTTAAACGGCCAGTTGGAAGCGGCACTCGAAGCCGCGCGCAAAGCCTGGTCGCTGGTCGAATCGTGGCACACGGTGTTCCAGGCACGGCTGGAAACCAAGGTGCTGCTCGAAACAATTCTGCTATTGCTTGGACGCGAAGCCGAGTTGGAAACGCTGATCGGAACAGCGTATGGCAAGGAGCTTGATGCTGCACCTGCCACCGACGAATTTCCGCTTTGGGAAATGCAGCTGGCGCAGCGCGACGCGATCGCTGCCTGCCTGCGGCAGGACTATAAGTCCGCGATCGAAACACTGACCAAATGGGATCGTCGGCTGACGACGCAGCACTGTTTGTCGACCTGGTTTGAAATTCGACTGCAATTGATTGCCGTTTGCACTCTGGCTGGGGAAACCGAGCGCGTGAAGCGATTGGCGACGCAGCTCGAAGAAAAAGCGAAGCACGCTCGAGACTGGTTAACTCAACGACTTCTCAAACGCTTGCAGGATCAGACACAACCACAATCGCCCTGGCCCACGATCGCAGCATTATCCTCGGGGCCGTTTGCACCGCGTCACGCAATTGCCGCGGTAGATACGGCTGCGGAGAACGTGGTTGGGATTGCCTCCACTCATGCGGATCCCAGTCCAACGGACGATGC
Organism: Planctomycetaceae bacterium; assembly: GCA_028291565.1. Taxonomy (GTDB): domain Bacteria; phylum Planctomycetota; class Planctomycetia; order Planctomycetales; family Planctomycetaceae; genus JAKFVC01. The sequence continues at coordinate 3,486 of JAQGHT010000470.1, forward strand.
ATCGTCCGTGGCAGACGCTGAACCAAGTGGCGATGCGACGACGGTCAAGGAACCCCAAAATATCAGCCGAAATGGAATCCCCCCGGAGCGCGCCAACAGTCCAGTGGCACCCATTGCGCGGCGGATTCAGGAAGCCGCCGAAAACGGAGACGGTGAGGCATTCGGGCCGATTTTTGACGAATTGCTGACTTGGACACCGGAAAAGTGTACCGAGGGTTATGATGCGGCCTGGCTGGTCTATCTGGCTCAAATCGCCGGCCGATTTACAGAGCGGATCCGAGAACTCTGGCCCTGGGCACTGCGATTTCTGGACGCCTATCCGCAAGATGCCGGAGTGCTGAATGTCGTTGCCGATTTGGGGAATATGATTCGCCT
>JAQGHT010000483.1 GCA_028291565.1 Planctomycetaceae bacterium
CGAGACCTCGCCGAAGGTCCTGCTCGTAATCCGTCAACCTGGCCTGTTCCTCTGCGGCCAACGGACATGTGTGTGAAATTTCCCCTGCAGGACGCGCGGCAGCCTCGGGCGATCCGCAATGGTCGGGGCAATCGGTATCCGGCGTGAAAGTCGTGGACGGTGTCTGTGCTGACATGGGTGAACCTCGCAGAAAGAAATGGTTGCGGCCAGTGAACGGGGGGGAATCAAATGGTACTGACCGTGAGCGGAATGGCGCTAGCCACCGGTATGTCCTACATTGGACGGAATGGCGCTAGCCATCTCAGTGACCAAGTCAGATTTTCAACCTGTCCGAAATCGCACGAGTGATTCACTGGACCGACAGATTGAAAATCTGTAGCACGTCTTTTTGTAACGCAAGAACCACCAGGGGACCAAATGGGCGAGCCACGCTTTCATTTGAAAGAAATGCCGAATGGATGCTGGTGCGAATCAATCCAACAGGTTTCAGCACCTTGCCACAGAGTGCGTCCCAATCGTTCCCGTGCCATTGCACGACGAGTTCTCGCGGCGAAAAGGCGAGTTCATCAGCGCAAGTACAGCGCCAGTAAACGGTACGGAGCGGCGAGAGAACCTTCTTGTGTGCGAAAAACTTTTCGCCGGTGTGACACACCGAATGGCGCGCTATTTTGGACGCCTTTTAGTTACAAATGTACAGATACTCGAGGGCTGCCGCTTTGTTGCGGCGCGGGCCGAGATACGCGGCGGTCAAGCAGTGCTTTCGAATGGTGCTGATCCGTTCAAATTGCCGCTGATAATTTCACTGGGGTCTGAATTCGGAACGCGTTCCACGCAGACGATAGTCGGATTTCAAATCGAACACTTAAAACGACACTTTTCGCCGATCTCCCTGTGTGCAATCCTTGAAAACCCGCCATTAGCCTGGCGAATGCACGATTTTGGTGTTTTGTGTTTTGTGTTCTCGATCCAAACACCAAACACTAAACACCAAACACTGCGGGGGATCAGCGAAAAGTGTCCTTAAAATAGTGCCACCCCGCTCAGCAGCAATTTGATGAGCCCCGGGTAGTCAGATACCGCACTTCATACGGATTATCGGGCACAGGCGGTATCCTTGGATCAAAGCAGCAAGCTGGCATTTTGTCTCGCCAGTCCATCCAAACACTGCAGAGTTCCCAATGCAAGAACTCGCACTTGTCGATGTTCGTTGTGTGAATCGAAACCTCATTTGAGGTCTGCGGTCAATTCGTCGGTTCGATGTCCGGCGTTCCCTATTCCGGATAATCTGCACAGGTGGAATGATGCAACTTTTGAAGTCGGCGCTGCTGTTTTCGCTCGTAACTTTGGCCTTCTGCAGCGATGCGAAGGCCGATTGTCCACCATGGCGACCGTGTGGACCAGGGAACACCTGGGGTGGCAACCGGTTGGTCAAGCAAGGCTTTTTTGGAGCCGATTTTCGCCCGGCGTGCGCCAATCATGATGCCTGCCTGCAAACCGGCGCTTGCAGGCGCGACTGTGATCAACAGTTCTTGAACGACATGAGGGCCGCATGCGAATGTTCGTCCAACCCCAAAGCCTGCGACCGTAAGGCGAAACACTATTACCACATGGCTCGACTTTTTGGCGGGCTACTCAGATAGGGACCGGCGTATCAACAATCGTCGTATGTCGGACGTCAACATCCGTCAAGCGACTTGCTGCCGGTTCAGTAATCCGTCTCTGAGAATCTGACAAAGAATTTGGCGAGTGGTGCGAAGAGCCTGACAAACAACCCGATTTTGCTGTAGGCGATGTCTCTCCGAGACTCGCAGTCGAAGAAGTTTGCCGTTCAGGCAAACTCTTCGAAGTATCAGTTATTTGTCTGGTGCTAAGGACCGACAAAGCAATGATTGTCAGATTTGGGCGGGAGAGGCACCCGGAGTGTGGGGTGATGCACTCGGGAAAAGATTTTTGGGCAGTTTTTGATGCGCAGAATAAAGCGTCGGAGTCAGGGGTGTTGGTATTCATCCCGGAGGGATTAGAGAAATTAGCCGGGGGCTGAGCGAAGTGTCCCAAGACACGTAGCGACACCCCCGGAACTGGCGTCCGATCCGATGATCGACCCCGGAGGGCGTCGCAGAACGAATGGACTGCGACGCCCTCCGGGGTCGAAAGGCCCGTTGAATTCAAACCGAGGGTATCGCTCCGTGTCGATCGACACTCCGCTCACCCCCCGGCTAATTTCTCTAATCCCTCCGGGATACGGGGAACACTCAACCCAGGGTAGCCGCTGCGCTGCAACCTTGGGCTATTGACGGATCCCCGTTGGGGAACGGCAGGCTTTGTTCGGCCCACCAACAGCTTCGCCGAGCTTAACGACATCCCGCGCGCAGCCGTAAACTGCTGATGAGTTTTTTGGGATCGGCTACTGTTCGTAGAAACATCGGTCGCAGGTGGATAGATTGGCCGTCGTGCCCGAGTATGGCGACATGCCATTCCGAATTCGTCAACAGGCCGGACGGACTGGATGCGTCTGAACTGCGCCGTGTGGCGGTCGCGACTCCGAGATTTGTACGGTCTGTCCGGTTGACCTCGACATCGGCAATCTGATCCCACGTCAATTCGGTGCTGCTCCCGAACTCGACAAACCGCACCCCCAATTTGCGGAGCTCAAGCCGTCGTCCAAAATTGAGCACGTTCATTCCCACCAAGACCAGCGAAATGAGCGACACGGCTGATCCGATCAGCAAAAATATCAACGAGTTCTTCTGAAGCGTTGTCGCATACGCCAGTAATCCCAGACCGATGAGGAGAATGACTCCAGCAATCAGCAATAACCCCAACAGGTTGACCTGATACACCTGGAGCAGCTTACCGAGTGGATCTTCGGCAGAATTCAGAAGCTGTTCCAGTTCGTCGTCGTCCTTTTCAGACGCACTTCGTTTCCGGCGATTCTTGGCCATATCATGTCTCCAGCCGTTCTTAGCGCGTCTCGAATTGCCAGCAGTGATCAAGTCTTGGTCATGAGAGCGAATTTGCCTTGCTGTATAATGGTCCCATAGAACTGGACAGGATAAAATACCCGGTTTTGAGAATCAAGCAACGGGGAGGAGCTGGGGCGACTTAGGATTAGCGAGGCAATAAAAGTTGGTACTTCAAGCCACACGACGATGTCGCGTGGCTGTAGGACGGACATTCCTGTCCGTCTGGCTCGATGTTGGACAGGGGGGGACGTTCTGCAAATGGTTCCGACTCTTATTGATTCGCCAGTCCTCACAACGCTCGAAAACCGTGCCACCCCGCCTGTAGGACGGACATTCCTGTCCGTCTGGCGCGATGTTGGACAGGGGGGGGCGTCCAGCAAATGGTTCCGACTCTAATTGATTCGCCAGTCCTCACAACACTCGAAAACAGTGCCCCCCTACGCCGTTAACCCTTTTCAATGACCGACAAAATGCGGATTTAGCCACAGATCCACACAGATGAAACACAGATTTTTCAATACGTAGGGAACCGAGGTGAGTAGGAGAATGGAACTGATTTGAACCATTTGACGTCCCCCAGCAATGCTGCAGTCATTCCAGATTGATCGTTCTACATCGGAAGTTGGTTAACGGGACGGAGCGTTTGACGGACAGGAATGTCCATCCTACTTCAGCGAGATCTTGTATGAAAATCTGTGTTTCATCTGTGTGAATCTGTGGCTAAATTTTTTTTTCCGCTGACGTTGCAAAAAAGGGTTAACGGCGTAGCGTGCCACCCCGCCCGGGATTAATCCATTCAGAATCAGGATATTAATTCTGGGTACCACCCAACTGGTAAATCGATCTTAAAATTGCTGACAGCGCGACACTTCCAAAGATTGAGGAAATGACGATCGAGCCTGGAATTCTCATTCCGGGCCGAGTCCAGATTTTGCCCAAGATCCAGAGAACTCCGCCCACAAGTAGACTGATCGCCGCCGCCGCGAACGCCATTCTGAGTTCCAGGGCGGGCGCTAGAGCGATTGCGAATTTCCCGGCCCCACCTGGTACGTAGCCCGAGAGAAATCCAATTCCTACGTAAACGAAGGCAATGATTCCGAGACTGGCCAAGTACTCCTGGAAAGGGGACGGCCCCAAAATCAGTCGAGCACAAAGGAAGTACACAAACACCGGGAAAGTGAATGAATTGGGAATGCGTGTCGTCCGGATTTCATTGACGATTGCAATGAGCATGATCACGCTCAGGCAGGCATAGATCGCAAAATACTCGACGAGTGTCGGCGGTGCCATTATTGAAAATCCCGATGAACAAATAGTAAAAACTATATATGGTAGTGCACGACTAAAAATGGACAGGTGTCGATATTCCAATCCTGTATCCAACTCAATGAAATGGATGACGGCCTGAACCCGCAGGCAACATCCACTGTCGTGACTCGAAATGCACGATTCCGTTGTCGAGCGACAATGAGAATTCCCGTATCACTTTAACCGAACGGCGAAGGATTCAAAAAGGCTGATCATTCCCCACCGAGTTCACCTCGGTGGTTACCGGGCTTTTGCACTACGCTATTTTATGACATTGGAAACATTCAGGGAAACGTAGTGCAAAAGCCCGATTCCATCGCGACCCTTCGGGTGCCCGGCTCGAAGGGGAATTAAATCACGCCATTCCGCTAAAATGTTACGAATTCCCGTCCAGCGACAATCAGAATTCCAGTGTGATGTCCCTGTCCGGCGTGGGTTGGTGGAACGTCCTGAGCAGCGGGAGTGGTCCAGTGCTCGTGATTGGATGGGATTTCCTGATCCCCCGATTCGAGTGGACCGCACAATTCCACCATTGCTGGAAGTTCCCTGGAAAGACCGTCGAGCGACTCGCGGATTCTGATCAGAAACGCTGCAGGAGGCAGTCTGTTCGCGGCTGAATCTGACTTTTGTGCCACTGCTTTGTCCCGGCGCGCCGGGATACTCGGCGCTTAAGCAGTGCCTTCGGGTCGCTTTATTTCAATGGACATGTGCTCTCATCGGGGAATGAATCGGAAACAAGTTCCATTCCGAGGAGAACCCGGTCGCAACTTCAGACCCGTATCGGCTGCAGGCACAGCTTAGGTGCGGCGATTGAGGATTTCTGTAGTCACAATCATCACCGCGCCGCCCCAAAGCAGTGGCACGATCTTTCGATTGGACACACTAAAAGCAGTGCCACCCCGCCCAACGCCGAGAGTCGCGCTTGGCGAGCGGGACGGACTGTAGGTGCCGCCTGCCGGTCGGCACTTCGGCGCAGCCGACCGCGCTCGGCGAAGTTGGTCAGTCCTGAATTATTTTCGCGGATCGAAAACCGGGATCGAAGTCAGGGCTGATAAACTTCGATTCTGGTTCGACGTCCGCGTCGCGATCGTCAGTATCTTGCGGCTGTCTGGTCGCGGCTCGGCAATTGCCGAGAGTCCCGCTTGGCGAGCAGGACCTACTGTTGCGACATTGTCATATCCCTGTCAAACACATTCCCTTCAAACTTGCCAATGACACTCACATGGCAACCAGTCGACATAGAGACCGCTTCAAGTCGACGACTTTGTCTTGTCAAACGCCTAACCGGAACCGCGCCGACCTGTCTTGGTGGCACGTTTCTGCACATTTCCGCGATCAACACAGTGTCACACCGCCGATTGAGGTTCGAATGACCTAAACAGGCTAATCCGACAAAATAGTCCCGATTTTCAGCTCGGACGGTTTGGACCGTTGCCGTGAAGTCGCTAGGCTCAATCCATTCCCACGTGCTCAAGCAAAACAGCTTGGCACAAGGAACTAATGACAAACCGAATTCAACTCAGTTATTCAGGCGTGACAACTGACCACAGGTGATGTAGGATCGTATTGTGAAAACGGAGTTTCACGGTTGAGACGCAGGAGATTGGGCCAGATCACCCTCGTTTTCACAAGGAAACGGCGTTTTTGCTATGGTTGCTCCGCCACGCGCGCCCGCTCGAAAACAGTTCCTTGAGGAACCACTGACTCGAGACCATTCCCTGAATGGCGGGATCCTCTTCGGCCTGGATGGCCGATTGGTGGAGATCCAGGCGCGGGCCGTTTCGATACTGAAAAGGCCGGACACTCGGGCATCTGCTGCCGGAATCACGGGAATGGCCACTGGTGCCGTCTCGGAAGTCATGGGGCGAATTGCCGGAGCCTTCGCGAAGCTCCGCATTCCTGATCCTGAGGTCGAAATCCTCATCAATCTGGCTCCGGCCGATCTCCCGAAACATGGCACCTGGCTGGATTTGCCGATTGCAATCATCATGCTCCAGGCCGCAGGAATCTTGCCCGATTTGCCGGAACATCTGGAGGGCGACTATATCCTGATGGGGGAACTGGGAATTCATGGAGAAGTCCGGCGAGTTCCCGGCGCCTTGTCTCTGGCGTATTCCGCCGTTCCCGGACAAAACTTGATTGTCCCTGCCGAAAATTAAAAGGAACGCGCGCTCATTCTGGCCCGCCCAAGTCATGACGGGTGCGGAGTTTATCCCGTTAGCCTGTTTTCGCAAGCGATCGACTTCTTTAATGGTAAATTGAAAGTTGCGGACGTCTGGAAGCAGCCAGTCCAATTCGAAGATGTCATTCCAGAGGCCGCGGATTTCGAACTCATTCGCGGTAAAAAAAAGAGACCGAACATGCGACTATTATGTCCGCCGCAGGCGGTCAAATCGTTCGATTTCGGTTTTGCAACGAGCCGCGTGCTCGGGAAACGCCAGTAGTCGTCTATGTTCAGATTGCAACAATTCTAGAGTAAGTTCGAGCCATGCTTCAACAGGGAACAATTGATCCTATTACTGGTCGAGTCGTTCAAGATTTGATAAGCGATATGGACTATTATCAGGTGTATCTTGACCAAGACTTGCGGGTTTGGTGGACGGTGGACTATGACCTGTTTCAGCCACCGGTGGAATATACGCGAGTCGCAACAAGATTAATTCAGATTCAAGGCGATCCTGCAGTCGCTTCGCTTTCGAAAATCAAAAAGCTGTCATTTGCCACCATGTTGGCAACAGCAATGCAGCAGTGTCTCGCGAGTGAAGGTGAAGAACGCTGTTCCGCGACGCTTGAGGCCGCGCAAAAGTTTGTCATTGCACGGAGTCAAGAAGTCGCGCGTTGTTGGCATTTGCTTGGTAGTTTCCTTGTGATGATAATTTCGGTCGTCTGGTATTCTATCAGTGTCGTATGTTGGGGAGTGGAAGATCCCCTCTTGACCGTCATCACGGTGACAACTTGTGGAGCGATCGGAGCGTTCTTTTCAGTGGCGGCCCGCTTAGGCAGCTTTGACCTCGCCCCTTCCGCGGGATTTTGGATTCATTTTGTGGAATCAATTAGTCGCGTTGTAGTCGGAGTCATTGGGGCTCTTATTGTTTATCTGGCCATTCGTGGAAAAATGATGTTGAATCTGGATGCAGTAGGGCCGCAAGCCGAAGCCGAGCATTGGTACGGATTGTTAACACTTGCAATTGTCGGCGGTGCAAGCGAGTATTTCGTCCCGAATTTCATCAACCGAATGGAAGCTAGACCTACGTCTCCGCCGCCAACTGGTCAAGGTAATGATCGAACTGTACCCCCTACGCCAAGTTCCACTTCGAGCTCGAGTGCTCTACGGCCTTCGACAATGCGATTAAGCCCTAGCAATGGAGTGTCTGAATCCGTGCCAATGTCGTCAAGCTCGAGTAGCGGTGTTTCGGAATCATCGTCGAGTTCGAGCCATTAGGTGAACAGCACAATAGTTGGTTGCGGAAGCGGATCGGAGGTAACTTGCGAGACAAATGTTGGTGACTTGTTCCAGGGTTTCGAGCCAATCGTTTCAATATTGGGCTGCGCTCTATGTCAAGTAAATATACAGTGGTTATTGATGAGAGTGATTACGATCCTTTTTGAGAAGCAGTCGAAGTTGCATTAAATGCTTCCGAACACTTGTGCACCTGTGAGTTTGCTTGCGCAGCAAACGTCTTCGACTGCGAGTCCCGGAGAGACCTCGCTTACAGAAAAAGCAGGTTGTTTAGCGGCAGCAGAGAACAATGATGGCGTCCACATTGGAGCTATCATTGTGCCCCATTTCGATCAAAGCAAATGCGATGTGTGTTCTCATTATTCCAGGGCTCCAGCAATTGACTTACATCGTCGCTTTACCGCGTCTTAACCGTGCGGTATTCTACAAACACCGCAAGTACAGTGTCATTACCATTTCACTTTTCGATTTTGCTTTCCTAATTGCGCCGGATAGTATTCATGGCTGCTAAAGAAATCGTGCCGACCGCTCGTATTAAAGGCATCACTTTGTCCGGCGGCGGTTTTCGCGCGACCCTATTTCATCTTGGCGTGGTGTTGTATCTCGTCAAAACCGGCCGATTTGCGTTTATTGAGAAGATCTTCGCGGTCTCCGGCGGTTCCATTCTCGCTGCACATATTCTGCAAAACTCCAAGAGGTACGCAAATGGACAGAAGGACGCTGAGCCTTTAGCGGCGCTTCTGCGACCAATCGTCTTCCAGAATTGTCGCGATCGAGTTTTTCTTGCGACAGCACTCTACTGGTTACCAACTGCATTCTGCTTGTCCATCAGTGCATGGCTACTATTGCGCAACGATGTCGCATGGGGCCTTCCAGCTCGCGCTTTGGCTTCGACGCTCATCGCTCTCGTTGCAAGTTATCAGGTTTACAGATTCTGGCAGCACCCCGTTTCGATAAAGATGTTGGAACGTCTTTTCCGGAAAACGTTTGGATTCTCCAAAAGATGGGACGAAATCGATACTGAGCTTGAAATACATTTTCTCGCGACCGACCTTCTCACAGGCTTTCTCGGAGACTTTTCCAAGCATGGGTTCGTTTTGCATCGCCCGGATGGTGCAACCGAAGCGGATAAGCTCGCAGGCCACCGCGCCGCCACGGCAACGTTGTCCCATGCAGTTGCTGCATCGGCATCATTTCCCCCCGCATTCCCACCATACCGACTGCAATATGACCATCTTATATGTTTTTTAACGGATGGCGGCGTTTTCGATAACCTTGGTGTGGTTGCCGCGGGCATAACCCAAAATGAAGAGAAGTACTATTGTAGTGATGCCGGAGGAGAATTCGTTAGTACGATCGACGGAATCGTCTTCAATTCAATGGTCGTGCGGAACGTACGCTCGACAGACATTGTCATGAACCGCCTCGCCGAATGTGACGCGCGCTCATGCAACGATTCATTGATTCCGATCTCGATCCGCAACGTAGGTTCATCCACTCAAGAGATCCGCCGATGTGTGTCGGACATTCCCCGCACAAGAACTGACCTGAACAAGTTCTCGAAAGACGAAGCGATTGGACTAATTATTCATGGCTGCGATGTCGCCCGAAAAGCCATGAACGGGCGAGAGAACATAAGTCAGCTTCTTCGCGGTTACATCGCAAGTGGTTTAGACATTCCCGAAGGCGTAGAACTCAAAATTCCGGCAGGCTCGTTTTCGCGGTCGCATGTTCTTCCGGTGCGACGGCTATTTGTCAAACTCTGCCTCGTATTCCTGGTTCCATTTCTTATCGTTTTCTACTCATTTGCTGAACTTCCCGAACTGATGGTGAGGTTTGCCTCGAGATATTTGCCAGCCCCCGCCTTTTCACCCCTTACTACTGCCGAACGAGAACTCGCACGCGAACTATTTGAAAAGAATGACCTCGACGTGGCGGCAGCGAATACGGAAAGCGAGATCATCGCCAATTTAAATCAAGTGGCGTATTATCGGTCGTTAAGCCTATACGGGCCAATCCATCACAGGATTCTCGTGCTTGAGAGCATCTCATGGAACTTAACCATTAACTCCGGAGGGAATTTCTTAGCGGTGCTTGAAACACAGGAGTCGGATAACACCTTTCTAGTTCCTTTACAGATTAGACTTGCCCATGATGCGATAAAGATCAGCGTCCCGCCATTCCGAGGGCGAGGGCGCCTCCTAATCATTTGCCCGCTTGCAGATACGACTGTACGTGGGTGGTGGGATTGAGCTATACACTTTAAAAGACGCGGCCGCATTCACACGATGGAGAACACGACTAATGAAACCCCAACAACTTAACAGACGGTCAGCGATTGTGCTCGGCGGGACTGCAGCAGCAACATTTGCGAGCGGAACAGTACACAAGAGTTGGGCTGCTGACCAGAAATTCGTCATCCAAGGGACAGTCAGAGTTGGCAACAAGACTCCGGCAACTTGTCATTGCTTTCTCGAAATTGATGGCCAAAATCGGCTTAAGGGGGTCTATAAGGACGGCAGGTTTTGGTATCCTGGCGTGCCGGTTAGCGAGAAAAGCGCATTAGTATGGATTAAAATCCCAGGAATTCAAAAGTTGAGGTTCGAAGGATTGAGCTGCAAAGAGCCCTCCACTTTGGAAGTTCGATTCAAGGATCCTACAGAAATAACTGCTGAAGAAATGGCGCGAACTAGTACTTCTAAGTTGATTCACGATGTCGCGTCGCTTGCGTCTCTTGTCGCTGACAGTAAAGACGACGAAGAATTAAGAAAAGAGATTGAAACCAAGGCATGGAACAAGGTCGCAATGAGCTACTTAAGTAATGTGCGATTCTTGATTGACGGTGATCGAAGAAACAGCGACGTCGCGCCAATGCTGAAATGCATGGTCGATGCCTTGGAGAATCAGGTTGATCGGGTTCGTGCTGAGTTCGTTGAAGAGATTCTTATTGAGCTAGTTGGTGGGGGCGGGAGCGAAAATGAGAAGCCGAGGAAGGTTGGCGTGCGGCTAAAGGTAAAGCAAGGCGATGTAACACTTTTAGACACTACACTTGGTTCAGACGACGTGTGGGCCCGGAGGGTTCAGATCAACAAGCGATTCCCTTTGGAAGTTGAGTTTGACGAAGTGACGTTTCAGACAACGAGTGTCAGTGTGGCACTTGAGTCTTCCAGTCCTATTGTTAGAAAGTGGCAAGCCGCTACTTTACAGGTAACCATTCGGACAAATCGAGGAAGAAGCAAGAGATTTAGTAATTCAAATATGATGCTTGGAGATAAGGAAGTTGAGGTGAAATCGGCAACGAACGAATAGACGGAATTGGGGCCTGTCTGCGTCTCGATTATTCGATTTACCACACTCAAGTCCAGTGTCGGTCAGTCGGCTGCTCGGTTGGACATGACGCTTTGTGCCACTACTTTGTCGCGGCGCGCCGCGATACTCGGCGGCCAAACAGTGCATTCGAACAGCGCTGATCCGTTCAAGGTGCCGCTCATGATTTCACTGGGTCAGAATTCGGAGCTCGTTCTACGCAGGCAATAGTCGGATTTCAAATCGAAGACGTTACGATGCCGCTGAACGCACTGCTTAGGTGCGGCGATGGGAGCCATTTGAAGCCACGAACATTGCCGCGCCGCCCCAAAGCAGTGGCACGATAGTCGTGTTTTTCAGAGACAAAACAGTGCCACCCCGCCCCCCCACCAATAAGGTGATATTTCGCAGTTGAATTTGAAGTTTTGTGCCACTGCTTTACCGCTGTACTCGGCGGTTAAGCAGTGCCTTCGGGGAACTCTATTTGACGGAACAGTTGAGTACATTGGGGGATGAATCAGAAACAAGCTCCATTCCGAGAAAAACCCGGTTGCAGCTTCAGACTCGTATCCGCGGCAGGCACTGCTTAGGGGCGGCGGTTGAGCTTTTCCGAAGTCACGATCATCACCGCGCCGCCCCAAAGCAGTGGCACGACAGTCGTGATTTTCCGAGACAAAACAGTGCCACCCCGCCCCCCCAACCAATATGGTGATATTTCGCAGTCGAATTTGAAGTTTTGTGCCACTGCTTTACCGCTGTACTCGGCGGTTAAGCAGTGCCTTCGGGGAACGCTATTTGACGGAACAGTTGAGCACATTGGGGGATGAATCGGAAACAAGCTCCATTCAGAGAAGAACCCGGTCGCAGCTTCAGACTCGTATCCGTTGCAGGCACTGCTTAGGTGCGGCGATTGAGCTTTTCCGAAGCCACGATCATTACCGCGCCGCCCCAAAGCAGTGGCACGACAGTCGTGAGTTTCCGAGACAAATCAGTGCCACCCCGCCTCAAAACCGTACAATCCCGCCCTCCACTTGAATAGTCAGTGAGATACCCTTATGTTAGATTTCCTCAGTACCATCCTTCGGGACGTGTGGCAGTTTGATACTGTGTTGGCGCACGACTTGCGATGACCCGTGCACTGCCTATAAGCAAGTGCAATATTCACAGGAGGCTTTCATGTGGAGTGAAATAATACCCCTTATTATAGTCCTTGTTTTCGTTGCGTCTGTACTACTGTTAGAAGTGGTCATGATTACACGTGCGAGGGTAGATTGGGAGCACGATAATATTGTCCGACTGTTTGGACTGACCTTCATTATCGGGGTTGCGCTTGCACTAGCAGTTGCGAAGATATCCGGAGACCTAATTGCCGCCGTGATGGGACTCTTAGGTACTGTCGCCGGATATTTCTTGGGGCAAAGCAGTCCAATTCCGGGCCCGTCGGCACCAGTCCCGTCGGCACCAGTCCCGTCAGCACCAGTCCCGTCAGCACCAGGCGGGTAAGCGCCATTCCCGTCATAAATCGAATAATCGTGATATCTACCGGGCATGTTCTGCATGCGGAACTGCGCGTCTTTCATATTTCCGAGGTAAAACATTCGTTCCGATCTGCACCCCAACTCAAGGCGCACTCTCGTGTCACTGCTTTAGGGCGAAATTGTCGATCCCGTTTTGACTGACGAGTCCGTTACCCTCAAGCAGCGCGACCGGCGGCTTCGAATTCAGGGATTCGTCTGCTTCCAGCGTCTTTGCCGACGGACTTTGGCGCAAATTCCATTGAGAATCGCGACGTACATTCAAATTGTTCCTGAGTCCGCCAATGGGACCGCTTAAGGTCGGTGGAGCTGTCTGGGGAAACTGATACCCGAACCACAACGACCTGAAGCAGTGGCACAATCGTTCAATTTTACACGCTTAAAACTGTGCCACGCCGCCCACCTCGCCACATCTGTCCTGTTTTCGGAGTCCAAAGCAGTGCGTTCGGTCCACGGAGGGCACTGCTTCTCCGTTGAGTACAACGGGAAAGCAGTGGCACAATAAATGGACATTCGTCGTTCGAGATCGGTGCTACCCTGGCCTTTTTCGAGCCGTACTCGTCTCGTCAGGCAGCTGTTTAGCGTGTGATTCCCCCATCCAACGACGATCCACGAAGGGGCACTGCTTTTCCGTTGAGTACAACGGGAAAGCAGTGGCACAATAAACGGACTTTCGTCGTTCGAGATCAGTGCTACCGAGCCGCGTCTTTCGTGCTTTTCAGAGTCCAAAGCAGTGCCACCCTGCCCAAACCTCACATTAGCGGTCCATGCTCTCGATGATTTGCAAGACTTTTTCGAATTCGCCGTGCTTCATGGCTGCTAACGGAGATCGATTCTGTAGAGCCAGGTGAGGGACGTTCAACCAGGCAACTGCAGAATTGGGAGAGACAACACACTCCAGCTTCGTAACTATTCGCTCGAAATTGGCGCGGGCTGCAATCGGATGTGGCCCGGATCCAAAAACAGTCTTTGAACCTGTCTTGTCTGAAAAGTGAATCTGAATACTTTGAGGTTCCGGAATCACAATTCCCCTGGATTCAAACAGAAATCTCACGGCTCGCAACCGATGGCGACCTTCCGTGATTTCACCATTCAGGTGCAGCTCTAGCTCACCGCCGATCCAAGCTAGCCCCCCTGCCTCCATCTGATCGGCGATCCGTAGTACATGGTACGCATTCTTATCAAGATCGTGACACGGAATTCCCAATTCGGGATTCTCCCAGAATATCTTTGGCCAGTCCAAATACCTTTGGCAGTAGCCCTCGAACGGGACTGCCGACTGAATACGCTCGTCACTAAGCCCAAGCGTTCCGGATGGATCGTAATAATTGACAATGTCTGAAAACCACATTGTTGTCGGCAATGGGATTTGAGAATACATATTCACTCCTTACTTTTCCCCTTTTGAAAAGTTCCAGTGTACTGCAGCGCCGCTAGAGAATCGGCTCGCTGAAGGTGTTACTGGCATTTCGTCGCTTGGGACTCTGGCCCCAGGAAAGTCAACATACCGTTCGTGAGTCGAACGTTCGATGGCACTTGTATAGTCAGCGTTGCCGTTTTAGTTGCATCGCGTCAGTACCACCCTGCTGGCTCCAAAGTCTCAAATTCAATCACATTCTAAATAATGGGAGGCAGAAAACACACGTACATTCGGTTCAGATTTGCGAAGAGCGGTCACGTCGTTTCCGCTTCCGCCAAGCGCACTGCTTGAGTTTGGTGACGTTAACTGGGATAGCTCGGCACCTGAATAAAAGCAACTTGAAGCAGTGGCACGACATACTTGTCTTCGTAGTTCAAAACAGTGGCCCCCTACCCCTTAAGTGCCGTTTCTTTTTATTATCACTCTAATTGCGGCGTCGATCGCTTCGGGACATGGATTCAATTTCAAAAACTCGATGATTGAATTTACAGCACTTCGCGCGCCTCCACAGACACAGCGCTCGTAACTTATGACCAATTGTGGGTATTGGCGTAAAAGAAGACTCTCTTCAAGCAATCGCGTTTGCCGTGCAACATACGCCAAAGACCTATCTGGAGCGAGTGACTTTCCGTCAGATGAAGCCTTCGCAATGTCTTTTTGCAGCCAATCCTCGTGGCATTCCGGTAGCATTTCGTGCTGCCATATTGCAATTGGATCTCTCCAGATTGAAATGATGTGCGGGTATCGCAGACGCATGAGCAGCATTGAGCGAACGCACCAGAGTGCCGTTGATGGATGTTTCCATCCCCAAGTTCCACGCTGATTTCGAGACATTACCAGGCGTTCCAGTTCAGGGAGTTTCGCGTCGAATTCAGCTGGACTTGGTTCGTTTCCAGTCTTTAAGTATTCATAGAGAAACGGATTGAACAAGATCTTGTCAAAATCACTGTCTTCGAAGTTGGATTTTGTCCGTTCCGCATTAGCCCAGCCGAAAGACTCTTTTTCTCCCATAAAGATGCCTAGTTCAATGAGGACTTCGGCGAGCATTGAAGTACCGCCCCTCCATGCTCCAAGGACAAGTATCGTTTTGTCTCCAGTAAAACCATCTCGCACCAATATAGCAGGTGGAATCGAGGACATGGACACACGCTCACAATTCTGGAAAACACACAAGTGGTTGAAATCATAAACGGACCAAAATTGCTTACTTCCATTCAAGTCTGGCATCAAAGCATGACGGACGCTCAGGCGTTGTTGCAAATCGTTGGTAAATGGGTAATCTACCTGCCCCTGGCGAAATGGAGGCTTGCTAGATTACCGAGCGAAAGAAGTTGGGATGCCACATTTGGCTGGCTGCGTTTGGGAGTTTAGAAGTGCCAATCCACCTTGCCGCACTCATATGTGTTGAAATTCTCGACCGAACAGCCTTGTTCCCTCTGGAAGTGGATTTCTTGTATTCGGATTTTGTATGACTGCGACGAATGAATTGACCATTGGCGACTTTGCTTCGAAGCCAGCATGTGACCTGAACCATCTCGCCTCACTGCTTACTACGACAGCACTAAGTCTCTCATACTTATACGTGAATAACTGCTCAATTTCGGCTGCGAGAACGCGGCATCGTAGCCATGCAACTGCTACGTCGCCACCCGGTACGTCGGTGTAAACGACACTCGGTTCATCTGGCGGCAGTTGATCTGCAGCTTTGGTTAAAGTCGAGATCGCGCTGCGGACCCATCGGCACGTCTGTTCGGAACGCCACGCCAACACCTTGGCGTTTTTCAACCCACCGTTTTCGGAAACCGTTCCTTCAGAAAACGCAAAATCAAGCCCTCTCGGGCTCACTATGGTTGCAACATCATTAATCACCTCCAACGCCTCAGGCCCGATTTCAATTGTGAGCTTCCCCTGTCTGAATTCGGTTCTTTCGGTCACACGATTGACAAGAACTGTTTCAAGATAGGTCATGACTGTGGTGATGTCTTCCTTCGTCGGATCATAACGGGACGTTATAACCACAGTCCCAAAGGCACTCCGCTGCTCCATAAGCTCGAATACGCGTTTCTGGATGACTTCGATATTCTGCTGGGCGTCCCGCCGACTGACTGAATCCTCAACCTTACGTTTGCATTCGATATGGAACGGAGGATTTTCGTAATAACGGACCTCACATTCGCCGGACGATTCGTCTGTGTGGACGACATTAGCCCCGTCAAAGTGAAACGCCGCCATAATCCGCGCCTCAAATGCGAGGCTGAGGCAGTCGCCTGGATCTCTGAGCCGCATTGTCAGTTTTTTATCGAATGGAACTACGTTCTCGAGAATTCGCAAGGTTCGAGCAAAGATGCACAGCCAAATCATTGAATGTGAACGCCGAAATATGGGCGGTGGTTGGTCAACAACCTCTAGACATTCTTGATACGCTGCCAAGAGCGGATGTAGTTTCTTGCTACGACTTTCTGACTTTCTGGCGATAAGTTGTTGCTTTAACCAGTCGCTACCACATGCCACCTCAATGAATGACAGGACTTCTCGCAGGGCTGAACGGTCTATTTCTTGCGGTGGAGTTGGGTCCACGATCCGATATTTGTCCCAATCGGGAAATAGCCGGTCCGCGCGAAATGCAAACACTTCGTCCTCAGTCGCGGACCATATCTCACCGAGCAAGTGGATGTGATACACCCCATCGCCGTCTGGTCTTAAATTACTGTAAAGCAATTCAATCTCGACGATAATGTCGAGCAGCGACGTTCCGCTGAATGGGAGGTCTAGCGCACAATAAATGCGGTCGCGGATCTGTTCCGGGAGCGCTTCATTCAAGTCTTCACAGATT
>JAQGHT010000512.1 GCA_028291565.1 Planctomycetaceae bacterium
ATACGGCGACTCAAAGTGGCAGCTACTACGATATTGACAACGATCCTGTCACGATCACGGCGTCAGTCGGAGTCATCACTCAGGATGCGGACGGAAGCTGGTCGTGGAAGCTGAACACGAAGGACACGACGGATTCACAAGTGGTCACAATTACGGCGACTGACGCCTTACAGGCCACGTCCACGGTCACTTTCAGCCTGGTTGTCAATAATGTGGCGCCGACTCAGCCGATCGATAGTGATGTCTCGGCCAATCGTGTTTCGGAAGGTGCTGTGAACGGCGCGCTGGTAGGGATCACGGCCCAGGCGACCGATGTTCCCAGTGAGACCATCATTTACTCGCTCATCGACGACGCGGGAGGTCGCTTCGCCATTGATAGCGGTACCGGTGTGATCACCGTCAAAGACGCGACGCGACTCGACTACGAATCGGCCACCTCTTTCAATGTGACGGTCGGTGCTTCAGATGGAATGGATTCCTCGTCTCAGCAATTCACGATCACGATTACCAATGTCGCCCCCACGGTTCCAACGGACAGCGACAGCGCAGTCAATGCCGTTTCCGAAGGCGCAACGAACGGCACGGTTGTCGGAATCACGGCAGCGGCAACCGACATCCACGGTGGTCTGGTGACCTATACATTGAGTGATGATGCGGTCGGACGATTCCAGATTGACGGGGCGACTGGCGTCGTCACTGTTAAAGATGCGACGTTGCTGAATTATGAAACGTCAACGTCTCACACCATCATTGTGCAGGCCTCGGATGGAACTGATGTCTCTTCACAGCAATTTGCGATTTCCGTGACCAATGTCGCCCCCGTCCAGCCGACCGATAGCGACAACGCCGACAATACGATCTCCGAAGGTGCGTCTAACGGTGCGACCGTGGGCATCACGGCGTCTTCCAGCGACGTTCATGGTGGCGCGGTCCTCTTCACATTGACTGACGACGCGGGGGGACGCTTCCAGATTGATCCGACAACTGGTGTGGTCACAGTGAAGGACTCGACGCTGTTGAATTACGAAACCTCAACGTCCCATACAATCACTGTGCAAGCGTTAGATGGAACCGATACGTCGGCGCAACAATTCGCGATCTCCGTGACCAATGTTGCTCCTACTCAGCCAACGGACGGCGACGGAGCCCTGAATTCAGTTTCTGAAGCTGCGACAAATGGTGCGACCGTGGGAATCACGGCGGTCTCGTCCGACATTCACGGCGGCATTGTGATCTATTCACTGACGGATGACGCCGGTGGCCGGTTCCAGATCGACGGAAATACCGGAGTGGTCACGGTCAAAGATGCGACCCTCTTGGACTACGAGACTTCGACGTCCCATTCGATCACCGTCGAGGTCACCGATGGAACTGATTTCTCTCAGCAACAATTCACGATCAACGTCACGAATGTCGCACCCAGTTTGCCGACCGATCGCGATAACGCCACGAACACGATTTCTGAAGGAGCCTCTAACGGGGCAGTCGTGGGAATTACGGCTGCGGACTTCGATGTGCACGGCGGTGTGGTGACATTTGCGTTAACCGATGATGCGGGCGGTCGATTCCAGATCGACAGCACCACCGGCGTGGTCACGGTAAAGGATGCGACGCTGCTCAATTACGAATCCGCAACGTCTCACACGATCACGATCGAAGCCACGGATGGAACCGATTCCTCGTCACAACAGTTTGCAATTTCCGTGACTAACGTGGCACCGACTCAGCCCATCGACGGTGATGGAGCAGCCAATTCCGTTTCCGAAGCTGCCAACAACGGGGCGACTGTGGGAATCACGGCGCTTGCGTCGGACGTGCACGGTGGTGTTGTCATTTATTCGCTCACGGATGACGCTGGCGGCCGATTCCAGATTGACAGCAACACGGGCGTGGTCACTGTCAAGGATGCGACATTGCTGGATTATGAAACGACGACGTCTCACATCATTGTTGTACAAGCAAGTGATGGAACCGATGCCTCTTCGCAGCAATTCACCATTTCGGTAGCGAACGCTGCTCCGGCTCAGCCATCCGATAGTGATAACGCCGACAATACGATTTCTGAAGGAGCTTCTCACGGCGCGACGGTGGGCATTACTGCGACGGCCACTGACGTGCATGGCGGTGTCGTCACCTTTACATTATCCGATGACGCGGGCGGTCGCTTCCAGATTGACAGAACGACCGGCGTGGTCACCGTGAAAGATGCGACGTTGTTGAATTATGAGGCCGCAACGTCGCACAACATTACGGTACAGGCCTCAGATGGCACCGATTTTTCCTCGCAACAGTTCACAATTTCTGTGACCAACGTCGCACCGACACAACCAGCAGACAACAATCTTGCTGTGAACACGGTCTCTGAAGGTGCTGGAAAGGGGACGACCGTGGGAATCACCGCGGTCGCGACCGACATCCACGGAGGCACGGTCACTTATCTGCTCACGAACAACGCCGGTGGCCGGTTCCAGATCGACAGGACTACTGGGGTCGTCACGGTGAAAGATGCCAAATTGCTGGACTATGAGTCGGCGACATCGCATGTCATCACCGTCGAGGCAACAGACGGGACTGGAGTCTCCACAACGATGGATTTCACCATCGCAGTGACCAATGTTGCGCCACCTCTGCCCACAGATCGGAACCCGGAAACCAATGCCATTTCCGAAGGCGCCACGAATGGTACGACCGTGGGGATCACGGCGATTGCGATGGACGTTCACGGCGGGACGGTCACGTATTCGTTGCTCGACGATGTCGGCGGCCGCTTCCAGATTGACCCGACGACGGGCGTGGTCACTGTTAAGGATGCGACACTGCTCGATTTCGAAATGGCGACTTCTTACGCAATCAACGTGCAAGCCACAGACGGAACCGATTTCTCAACACAGCAGTTCACGATTTTGCTGACGAACGTCGCTCCGACTTTGCCGACTGATAGTGATATTTCAGCCAATACCGTTTCCGAAGCAGCGACGGACGGCACGACTGTAGGGATCACGGCGACGGCCAGCGATATTCATGGCGGAACGGTCACTTACTTGTTGAACGATGATGCCGGCGGCCGCTTCCAGATTGATCGTACGACCGGTGTGGTGACCGTGAAGGATGCGAACTTACTCGATTTTGAGACTGCGACGTCCTATGCCATCAGCATTCAGGCGACCGATGGCACTGATACCTCGACGCAGCAGTTCACGATCGAATTGACTAACGTCGCTCCCGCGCAGCCAATCGATACCGACAATGCTGCTAACACCGTGGCCGAAGATGCGACCAACGGTGCCGCAGTGGGGATCACCGCGACGGCCACTGATGTTCATGGTGGCATTGTGACTTACACATTGACGAACGACGCGGACGGACGCTTCCAAATCGACAGCGTCACGGGTGTCGTCACGGTGAAGGATGCGACGCTGCTCGATTTCGAGACTGCGACATCTTACGCCATCAATGTGCAAGCGACAGATGGGACAGAGACGTCAGCACAGCAATTCATCATCACGCTGACCAACGTCGCGCCAACACAACCGAATGATACGGACAACGCGGCCAATACTGTTTCCGAGGGGGCAACAAATGGTACGGCGGTTGGAATCACGGCGACGTCCACGGACATTCACGGCGGCGCGGTGGTTTACAGTTTGAGGGACGATGCCGGCGGCCGATTCCAGATCGACCGCACATCGGGCGTGGTGACTGTCAAGGATGCGACGTTACTCGATTTTGAGACTGCGACATCCTATGCCATCAACGTGCAAGCGACAGACGGGACTGATTCCTCAACACAGCAGTTCTCAATCCTACTGACTGACCTGGCACCGTCGACACCGATCGATAGCGACGCTGCGGCGGACACTGTTTCCGAAGGCGCCACAATCGGTACGGTGGTGGGGATTACGGCGAGCGCGACGGATATTCACGGCGGCTCGGTCACCTACTCGTTGACGAATGATGCAGGCGGCCGATTCCAGATCGACAACCTCACCGGTGTTGTCACGGTCAAGGATGATACATTGCTCGATTACGAAGCGGCGACATCCTACGCCATCGTTGTGCAAGCCACTGATGGAACCGAAACGTCAACGCAACAATTCACCATCACACTCACGAATGTCGCACCAACACAACCCAATGACACCGACATTTCAACCAACACCGTGTCTGAAGATGCGACAAATGGCGACAGCGTCGGAGTGACCGCGACCGCCAGCGACATTCACGGTGGCGCAATCACCTATTCGTTGACGGATGACGCGGGTGGCCGATTCCAGATTGACCCGACAACTGGTGTCGTCACCGTGAAGGATGCGACGTTGCTCGATTTTGAGACTGCGACGTCCTACTCCATCAACGTGCAGGCCACCGACGGAACGGATGCCACGACGCAGAGTTTCACAATTTCCTTGACCAACGTGGCGCCGACGCCGGCACTTGATGGTGACAGTGCGGCCAACACGGTTTCCGAAGGTGCTGCGAACGGTTCGACTGTCGGGATTACGGCGAGCGCGACGGACGTTCACGGCGGATCAGTGACCTACACGTTGGCGGATGATGCAGGCGGCCGATTCCAGATCGACAGCACGACCGGTGTCGTCACCGTGAAGGACGCGACGTTGCTCGACTTCGAAACTGCGACGTCTTATGCGATCGTCGTACTCGCGTCAGATGGAACGGATGCCTCGACACAACAATTCGCAATCACGCTGACGAACATTGCCCCCATTCAGCCGGTCGACACAGACAGCGGGGCCAACACCGTTTCCGAAGGTGCCACGAATGGGGCAACGGTGGGAATTACGGCGGCCTCGAGCGACATTCATGGTGGCCTGGTGACTTATTCGCTCGCCAATGATGCGGATGGCCGATTCCAGATCGACAGCACGACCGGCGTTGTTACCGTAAGGGACGCGACGTTGCTCGATTTCGAAACCGCCGCCTCCTATGCCATTAGTGTGCTGGCCACCGATGGTACTGATTCTTCGCTGCAACAGTTTACGATTTCATTGACCAACGTCGGGCCATCGCAGCCGATTGATGGCGACAGTGCGGCAAACACCGTTTCCGAAGGCGCGGCGAATGGTGCGACCGTGGGTGTCACGGTAACGGCCACCGACATTCACGGCGGTACGGTCACCTATGCGTTAACCGATGACGCGGGCGGTCGATTCCAAATCGACAGCGCGACGGGGATCGTCACGGTGAAGGTTGCGACGCGGTTGGACTTCGAGACTGCGACCTCTTACGCCATCAACGTGCAGGCGACTGATGGAACTGATTTTTCAACGCAGCAATTCACGATTTCTCTGACCAATGTCGCCCCCACGCAACCGATCGACAGCGACACCACCGCGAATGTGGTGTCTGAAGGGGCCGCGAATGGCGCGACCGTCGGAATTACCGCAGTCTCCGGTGACATTCACGGCGGAGTGGTCACTTATTCCTTAACTGAGGATGCGGGCGGGCGATTCCAGATCGACCCGGTAACCGGTGTCGTCACCGTGAAAGACGCGACGTTGCTCAATTTTGAGAATGCGACGTCATACTCCATCAACGTACAGGCGGCCGACGGAACGGATGCCACGACGCAAGCATTCACGATTTCCCTGACGAATATCGCCCCCACGCAACCGTTTGATGGCGAAAATGCTGTCAACACGGTTTCAGAAGGTGCCTCGAATGGCGCGACGGTGGGAATCACCGCCGTCTCCAGTGACATTCACGGCGGTGTGGTGACTTACTCTCTGACGGAAGATGCCGGTGGACGATTCCAGATCGATAGCAAGACGGGTGTCGTTACCGTGAAGGATGCGACGTTGCTCGATTTCGAAACGGCAATATCCTACGACATTCGCGTTGAGGCCACAGATGGGACCGACGCCTCAACACAGCAATTCACGATTTCCCTGACGAACGTTGCACCGACACAGTCGACCGACGGCGACACCACGGCCAACACGGTTTCCGAAGGTGCCGCGAACGGTGCGACCGTGGGAATTACGGTGCTCGCCACCGACGTTCACGGTGGAGCGGTGACTTACTCACTCACGAATAATGCCGGTGGCCGATTCCAGATCGACGGCAGGACAGGAGTCGTCACCGTCAAGGATGCGACGTTGCTCGATTTCGAGACGGCAAACTCCTACGCAATTAGCGTTCAGGCCACTGACGGGACGGACTCCTCAACCCAGCAATTCACGATTTCTCTGACCAACGTCGCACCAACGCAAGCAACCGATGTCGACAGTGCGGCGAATACCGTTTCCGAAGGCGCCACGCCTGGTGTTGCGGTCGGGATCACGGCGACCTCTAACGACATACATGGTGGAGTCGTGACTTACTCGCTCGCGAACGACGCTGGCGGCCGATTCCAGATCGACAGCACAACCGGTGTCGTCACCGTCAAGAATGCCACATTGCTCGATTTCGAGACGGCGACATCCTATGCGATTGTTGTCCAGGCCTCAGACGGAACGGACTCGTCGACGCAAGAATTCACGGTTTCCCTGACCAATGTCGCACCAACACAACCGACCGATGGCAACAGTGCGGCCAACACCATTTCCGAAGGCGCGACGCACGGCGCGACAGTCGGAATCACCGCACTCTCCAACGACATTCACGGCGGAACGGTAACCTATTCGCTGACGAATGATGCCGGGGGCCGATTCCAAATCGACAGCACAACCGGTGTTGTCACCGTCAAGGATGCAACGCTGCTCGATTTCGAGACCGCGACGTCCTACACCATTCGTGTTCAGGTCTCAGACGGGACCGATACGTCAACCGAACAATTCTCGATTTCTCTGACGAACGTCGCGCCGACGCAACCGACCGACAACGACAGTGCGGCCAACACCGTTTCCGAAGGCGCCGCGAATGGTGCGAGCGTGGGAATCACGGCGGTCGCTAATGACATTCACGGTGGGGCGGTCAGCTACTCATTGACGAACGACGCCGGCGGCCGTTTCCAAATCGACAATACGACTGGTGTTGTGACGGTCAAGAACGCGTCACTGCTCGATTACGAATCAGCGACGTCGTATGCCATCAGCGTGCAGGCCACGGACGGAACGGATACCTCGACGCAGCAATTCACAATTTCGTTGATCAATATAGCACCCGCGCAACCAACCGACGCCAATGGTGCGGCCAACTCTGTTTCTGAAGGCACTACTGATGGTGCAACCGTTGGAATCACTGCAGTCGCCACCGACGTACACGGCGGAGCCGTTACTTACACATTGACGAATGACGCTGGTGGCCGATTCCAGATCGACTCGGTCACGGGGGTCGTCAGCGTGAAGAATGGCGGTCTGCTGGAGTTCGAGGGCGGCACCAATCAAACGATTAGCGTTCAAGCAACGGATGGAACGAGTCCTTCGGCGACTCAGGACTTCACAATTGCGGTGACAAAAGTCGCCGCAGTCACAGGCTCTACCACAGTACAACGCTCTGTGGATGGTCTGCTGACGATCACCGACACGCAAGCTCCAAACAGTGACAATTTGACGTTGTCGCTGGACGCTGGCGATTTGCGAATCTCAGATCCCACGACCACGTTCGGGGGCTCGGGAGGAATGGATCTCAGCACTCCAGGAGCCGTCGAGCTGCTCGCGTCAAAGGTCCGCAAGATTGCGTTCGACACGAAGGACAAGCCTGACGTATTGACCGTGGACTTCACTGGCGGGAATCCCATACCCGCCGACGGCGTGACCTACGACGGTGGAACGGGGACGGGCAACGCGTTGATTATCAAAAACCCGGGAGTCACCTTTACCACCACGATTGTTCGTCCGCTGACCGCTGACAGTGGTTCCATTGAGTTTGTCGCTGGAGATTCACATTATGTCTTGACGTACTCACACCTGAGTTTCGTCCGCCTGGTGGGGACCGAATCAGCCGACCTGGTCTATGATCTTTCCAACAGTGCGAACACTGCGACGCTGTCTGATACCGGGACGGCAAATGATGGCCAGATGCGATTCTCGACCAATGGCCAGCTGGGAGCCAATTTCAGTGTGAATGGGTTGCAGACGCTGACAGTGCAGGGAAATGGTGGCAATGACAAACTCTCGGTGAGCAGCCTGGACTCACTGTTCATGGGGCACGTCGTTCTCAACGGCGGTAGCGGCAATGATTTACTGGATGCGTCAAAGTCCCATGTCGGAATGATGCTCATTGGCGGTATCGGTAACGATACGCTCGTTGGTGGCTCGGGCGCCGACGAACTGGACGGCGGCGACGGCAATGATACGCTGAAAGGCAACGCCGGTAATGACTTGTTGATCGGCGGCGCCGGAAACGACTCCATCGACGGCGGAGCCGGCGATGATACGATTACCGGAGACGACGGCAGCGATCGAATTAATGGTGGACAAGGCGACGACTCGATCAGCGGCGGGGCCGGCGATGACGTCATCGCTGGCGGTCAGGGCAACGACACCCTTCTGGGAGATGCCGGCAAGGACAAGATCAATGGCGGAGTCGGAGTGGATCAGCTCATTGGTGGCGATGACGTCAACTATCTCAATGGTGGTTCCGCACCCCAGGGACAACACGACACGATCAATGGTCATGTCGGAGTGGACACGGTCGTTGATCCCGCAAACGAAATCGACACATCCTTCACGTTTGACTTTGACACGTTGCTGAAACGCATCAAGAAGATGTTCTGGTCAAATTAGACGCTGCCAAAATACCTGTAGGCGAGTCTCTCCGAGACTCGCAGTCGAAGCGGTTTGCCGTTAAGGCATACCCTTCGACGCACCGGTTGTTTGGCAGATTCTTAGAACCACTCGCTCGTAAGTCGTGATGTGGCAACTTGATTTCGATCCCGTATTGAGGTGCAATCTTGAGCAGCTTTTCAATTTCGGCCTTGGTCGGCAATGGTACTGTCGTGGCTCCCTGAGGAACGGCCGCACCAATCTCGAAAAACATGTGCTCCAAACCCGCCGGGGAAACTGAGATTAGCATCTTGGCCGGTAACGAACTTTCGTTCTTGAACGAATGCGGAGTTCCAACCGGCATATTGGCGAACATACCCTGTGTCGCCACGATACGTTGCTCGCCGATCTGAATTGTGATCTCCCCTTCCAGGATATAAAAAGCCTCTTCTTCCCGGCTGTGAACATGCGGAGGGGGACCGCCGCCCGGCGGCACGATTGCTTCCCAGATGGCATACTTCCCGTTCGTCTCATCGCCGGTCGCCAGGAAACGGTAGATATCGCCGACGACAGAAATGGTTCGGCCTTCGTCGGTTTTGCGGAGTGTTGCTGGACGATTTGTGTGCATCGAATTTCCTTACTGTTTCAGAATGCGGTTCGGGCACGGCGGCAGACTTTCATTTGTTTTGGAACACTCATCACCGCTCATTGACGCGAATCAGGATTCCATTCCGCAAGGGTCGTCAGTTAACACAAGTGCGACTTTCCTTGTCTTGATTAGCGTCAAAAGGAATAGTACGTTACCCCAGTTCCACACGGTGCCAATATTTCCGAACCCGGTACAGGACGAACGTCGCGAAAAACAGGCTGCATGCTTGAGGAATCAACAGGATCTTCAAGTCGGTCGGCAATGTGAATAAACAGATACTGGCGAAGATCACATTTAAATAAATGAAACCGACGACCAGCCAGGTTGTCGATGGATTTCGATTGATCAGGGAAAACAAAGTGACAGCATAAAATGTCACTGCCCGCACCAGAAAACAGAGCAACGCGGCAAGAATCCATCCGGCCGATTGATTGTAGCTCACCGACATCCAGATTGTCACCAACGCCCCCAGCAACTGGCACAACATCACGGGGGCCAGATCGCAGGCGACCGCAGTGAACAACTCGCGAACGAGTTGTTTGCGATCCATGGGCCGTAGCGATTCGGTCGCCAGCAGCGGACGCCGTTGCGACCAAATGACACTCACGACGAACGCGGACGAATCCAGCAGCAGCCAGATTTGAACGGGCATGACGACATTGAGGAATTCCAGCGGTACGAATTCTTCTCCCCAGAAATATCCAGCGACTGCGATGGCGGGCCAGACGCCGACCGCTACGATCCCCACCATGGCGGCAATCTGCCGACCCCGATACCAATTCCCCGCGATCCACAGGTGTGCTCGATCAGGCCGCCCGGTCTCGGAGAGCACTGCTTCCAGGTGGCCCGAATGCACACTCGACCCATACGCCTGTCCGATCGCCGCAGCTTGTTGGGCTCGTTCGGCGTTCCATCGAGCCTGCTCCATCACGCTCATATTCAGTGCTGGAATCACGGTTGATGCTTCGTGCAACTGGTTCGGTAGGCGGACCAGCCGACGCATCGCCAGGATTGGGAATAAAAGACCTGCTGCGATTAAGACCACCGCCAGCAACGGCTGCTCACCACGCAGAAACCAATCGATGTCAGATTGCAGGTAAGTCTGTGCAAATAGCCATGCAAACATGAGTCCGGAGCTTGTCATGAAATGGACGAGAATTTGCAACACGAGTTTCCAGATATTCCGAGAGTCGATGAGATTGAGCCACAGCCGCGCGCTTCGGGAACTTGGAATGAATAAGACAATCGCCAAACTTGCCAGCGTTGCGTTGCCCGCTCGCCAGCAGAAAAATGTCAACACCGCCGTGTACAGTCCCCACAGACTGCCGGCGACAATCAGATGCGCTGCCGCGAACCCCGGGGTCAGAACCGCGCCGGGATGTGAAAATTGCGTCCTCAACTGAGACAACACAGGGCCCGCGAACAACAATCCGCTGCCTAGCAAAAACAGAATCAGCACATCCCCCACTTTGGTTATTGTGACCGGACGCACTTTCACACGGGGCAACAGCTTTCTCGTCCGATCAAACACAGATCCGGGACCAGGCTCGTTTTTTAGATACAGTGAACGCAGATTGGGAAGTTCGAGCAACCTGGCCAGTGAGTTTTCAGGCAAGTCTTCGTTTAATGGAGCATCGAAAACAAGCGTTCGAATCGCACGCAACTGTGGCAACTCGTCAAGAATCTGCGTCTGATTCTGCATTGGACTGCATGCCAATGTTTTCAGTTTCGTTAAGTCACGCAAATGATGTAGCCCGCCCGCCACTTCGCACTCTGGAAGGCTGAGATATCGCAATTCGGTCAGATGACTGAGAAACCGCAAACTGGAGGCATCGCGTATTGAAGCAACCGACAAAGCTTGCAACTGAGGCAGCTCTTGTAAGGACTGTAATTCATCTTCAGAATTCAGAGGCCCGATGATCTCCAATGAGAGGAGCTGTGGAAACTGCTTCGGCGAGAAGGACTTGAGCGGCGATTCTGGACTTGCATACCACTTCAGAGATTTGGCTTTCGATACAGCCTGGCCGTTGGGGGAACTTTGATCAATTGTCCGTTTGGGCGCCGGACGTGGGATCTCAGGACTGACTTGTGTTGTTCTTTCGCTCTCGAATGTGAAGCCCAATACCCAGTACAGCAGCCCTTGAATCAAAAAAAACAAGAACAAAAACAGCCAGAAATTCCAGCGAGTGAGATATGTCAGGCAGACTTGGTAAATTCTACTAGACATAATTCACCGTTGAGGATTAGCGTAATCTTCAATCAGAACTTCACGTAATCAGTCGAACTCCGCCTCTGCCCAATGGCTGCGGACCAGCAACAGGAAACACAATGCCACGATCAGCCCCAAAACTTGGGTCGTCAATGGACTCGCGGAATCTGACGTCATTGGAAACAAACAATAGCTGGCGCAGGCAATTGCCGAATAGACAAATGCGATTACCCAGACTGTGAGCGTCGAATTTCGATTGATCAAGGCAAAAAGAGTAAGGGCGTTGAAGGTTACGATTCTCAGAATGAAGCACAGCGCGACCGCAAGAATCCATCCAGGACGCTCGACAAATCCCGTAGAAAACCAAACCAAAGCGATTCCAGCCAGGAATTGAATGAACATCAACGGAGCCAAATCCCAGGCGACTGCGGCGAATATTTGTCGAATGAATTGTTCTCGGCTCATCGGTCGAAGAAATTCGCAGCCTAACATCGGACGGCGCTGCGACCAGAATTGCGCCAAGATCAGGGTGGTCAGATCCAGCCATAGGCACGGTAAAGTGAGGAAAAATGCTGGTTCGCCATTAGTGAATGGCAAATGACCCGTCTTACGATATTCAAACGCAACAAGGCCGGCGCTGAATAAGATGCACAAAAAGCAACTCTGAAAAGCGAGCTGTTTTCCGTTTGAGAATTGTCCTGCAATCCAAAGTCTTGACCTGTTACGGGGGCCAAGTTTAGCCAGTACCGCGTCAAATCTTTGGGATTGAGCCGTCGTCCAAGCCGATTGAGAATCCTGTGCCCATGATTGGGTTCGCGCAGTTATTTGTTGCGATGGATCGTTTGCTGACTGGGGTTCTGAGGACGCGATCTCTTCAATCTGACCGGATTGATTGTATAACCGACGCATTGCAAGAAACGGAAACAGGATCCCCCCGAGGACCGGGATGGCCATCCAGATTGGCGGCATATGTCGAAAGAACCAATCCAGAAATGTCAGCTGAAATGGGAACGAGATCATTGCCACATAGGGAATGTCATAGACAAAGGCATCAAAAAAGCGTCTGCACACGCTGGGTTGCGTTTCCTCCGCGACTCGCAATTCTGCCCAAATTCGTGCGCTAATAATGCCTGGAACCAACAGCGCAAATGCCACGCAAGTGAGGATTCGGGGATGCGCCTGATAGAGCAAGATGACGTCAATCAGCGTGAACGTGCCCCACAACAGGCCCGCGACAATGAAATGTGGCTGCGCAAAGTTTGGAATCAACCTTGCTTCGGGCTGAAGAAATTGAGTCCTCAATTGCGACTTCAGCGCGATCGAGAAGCATACTCCCATTGCGAGCAAGTGAGCGATTCCGAAGTAGTCAAACCGCGGAGTGGCTGGGTTGATACTGATATCGGGCAATATTTTTCCGATTTGCGCCGCGACTTCATCGCTGATGGAATCATTCTGCAATTGAATGATTCGCAGTCGAGGCAGTTCTCGAAGTTTTGCCAACGATTCGTCTGACAACGTTGAGTTCAACGGTTCGTTAAACACGAGCGTTTCCAGTGACTTCATTCCGGGCAATTCGTCAAAGATCCGTTCTTGATCATGTGCTGGACCAAGCACTAATGTCTGGAGTTTCGTTAAGCCACTTAAATGGTGCAGGCCGCCTGCAATCTGACAATTTGAAAACCGAAGGTATTGCAAGTCCTTCAAACCAGCCAGGTATTGCAAACTTTCCGGCTTCTGAATTGACGGTATCGACAGGATTTGCAAATGAGGCAGTTGTTCAAGGAATACCAAATCGTCGTCAGAACGAAGCGTTCCAACAATTTCCAACGAGACAACCTTGGGAAACGCCAATGGAGTCAATGGCTTGAGCGGAATTGTCGGACTGATCTTCCACTTGATTGATCGAGTCAAAGGCATTGGTCGTCCCAATACAAAATGACGATCAATGACCTGTTCAGGCTCGACCTTCGGGAACGCCGGGTAGTTTCGGATTCCTTCCAAATCTCGTCGGGTCGGGAGTGCCGACCAAAACATGTTGCAGCAATAGGCACAACATGCGGCGCAGGCCCAGAATCCTCGTCGAGTGAGATACGTCAGGCAGACTTGGTAAATCCTGCTGGACATCATGCACCACCTTGAGAATCAATTGTGATGCAATTCCAGGAAAATGTCTTCCAGATTGAGATCTTCAACCGCTACGTCCGCATGCCATTTCTGACGTAATTCGTCGACCATCCCGGGCTGAAAGTCCTGGACGACGATCAGCGCTCGTGGCCCTTCGACCTCGACGCGTAATGCGCCCGGTACAGTCAAGTCTGCCGGAAAACTCTCGGTCGCGGAAAACCTCAATCGCTTGACTTTGTCTTTTAAGACGTCCAGTTCACCGAAGAACCCAATGTGACCATTCTGCATGAAGGCGACATGGGAGGCGACTCGTTCCAGGTCAGACGTGATGTGCGTCGAAAAGAGAACGGTATGCCGTTCATCTTGAGTCACTTCGAGCAATGATTTCAGAAAATCACGCCGGGCCATCGGGTCGAGGCTCGCGACGGGTTCGTCCAGAACCAGCAATTCCGGGCGATGTCCCAGGGCTAGGATGAGCGCCAATTTCTGCAACTGACCCGGCGATGATGTCCGAACGGCTTCGTCTGGTGACAGATGCCAGTCGAGGAGCAGCTGGTTTGTCAGTGCATGATCCCATTGCGGATAGAAAGCTGCCGTGTAGGCGATCACCTGCCGGGCCTTCATCCAGGGATACAGCCGAATATCCTGCGGCACATAGCCCAGACGAGCTTTACTGGCCGCACTGAGATCCCAGGCAGCATCCCCGAAAATCGTGGCCGAGCCGCTGGAAATTCGCAACAGGCCCAGCAGACACTTGATCAGCGTGGATTTACCCGATCCATTAGTTCCCAACAGACCGACGATCGCACCCTTTGGAATAGCGAGTTCAACGCCATTCAGAACCGTCTTGGCTCCAAACTGCTTGGACAAACGGCTGGCCTGGATAATAGTCTCGACGGGCGAATTCATGATCGATGCTCCTTGAGTGCCGCGTTGACCACGGCCAGGATTTGCTCATCCGTGAGATTGCATTGCAGGCCACGCTTCACCAGGGCTTCGGCGAGCGGCAACAATTCCTGCTGTCGCTGCGCGATGGTCCGCTGTCCAGATTGCTCGGCGACACGCATTCCCGAACCCCGGACATGTTCCAGAACGCCGTCAGCTTCCAACCGGGCATAGGCTTTGGAAATCGTCATCATGTTCACCTCAAGTGCGGCGGCCACCTGGCGAATACTGGGCAAGACGTCCCCCGGCTTCAGCTTTTCCCCCGCGACCAGTGCACGGACCTGGTCCATGACCTGCCGGTAAATCGGGACGCCTGAAGAGGGTTGAACTTCAAATTGGAGCGAGAGATTGTGCATGTCTGCATTAAGATAGTAATGCAGAGCTGTGATGCTGTCAAGTCCCTGCGGTGATCGCAAATGAGGAGGAGCACTAATGACTCTTTGAGTCATCCAGATCCAGGCAAACTAGAGATTTCGACCCGCGAACATAAAGACGGCGGCCGACTAATGCGGGATGTGCGTATAAACCTGCCTCGTCCTCGAACAATTGCAGTTCGGAGACTTTCTCGAACTTATCACTTCTCGCATTAACCAGAATCAGGCGGCCCTTGAGCGTTGTGACGAGAACGTAGTGCGGACTGGCGATCACGCTGGCGTATTCCTGGAATTCTTCGGCATCGCTATGCCAGATCTCAGTCAGGTGCTGTGGGGCATCCAGACAAAACAATCCGCCTGAGACGCCGAACAGGCGTTGGTTCGCGAGCACAGGTGACGGGCAATCAGGCCGAAGATCATCATGCCTTCCCAGCGGCTTCGGATTGATCAGCCCCTGCGCGTCAAACCCGTAGATCCGGGCTCCATTGTTCTCTGTAGCGACAATAAGATTCTCATCCCCTATGATCGGCGTCGGGACATTGAAGTCGCCGGGGCGGTCAGGTTTGAGCGTCCAAAGGCGCTTGCCTGTCGCAAGATCCCAGCCTCCCAGGGACTCGACGTCGTAACCGACGATTTGTTTCTGTCCGCCGAATGTGGCCAATAGGAGGGAACTGTGACCGGGAGGGCGGCCAGGTGATTTCCAGAGAGTCTCGCCCGTGCCTGGAGCCAGGGCGACAATCGCCGCCTGCGGACCACCAGGATGAATGACAAGGCGGTCATCGGCGATGAGTGGCGACGAACAAAAGCCCCAGGAGAGCTTTTCCGGACCTCCAAAATCACGTTGGAAGTGTTTTTTCCAGCGAATCTTTCCGGTGGCCAGCTCGACAGCATGGAAGTGGCCTTGAGCGCCCGACAGATATACCAGGTCACCGTGGACCAGAGGCGTCGCTCGCGATGAATTTCCGTAGTCGAGATTTCCCGGAGCGGGATAGCGGATCGTCCAACGCTCACTTCCGTCCGCGTTAAAACAGCGGAAAATATCAACTCGGTCTGCCGGATCCCGGTCGGCCACGATAATCGTGTCGCGCGTCGCCGCCACGCCAGCGAGCGCGGGGTTCGACATCCGCTTGGACCACAAGATGGCTCCCTTTTCCGGGAGCCGCTTGGGAAGCCAGTTCACGATGCCATCGCGATTGGCTCCCCGCCAGCCGGTCCAGTCGGCATTTTCAGCGGTTGCCGGCAGGTCTACTTTTTTTTTGCGATTTCACTATCCGCTTCTTCTTCGACAACGAAACCGCGTTTTGTCTCCAACGCAATTCGCAACCGGACATCTGCAGCTGTCGATTTGAGCAGTTGCTGGCTGAGAGTGGCCTGCAGAGCTTGATCGAGATTGCCGTTCATGTACGCGGCGATGAAGGGGATCTCTTCGGTTTCACCGATCACTCGCAATGCCCCTTTGGGGACCTGGCCGCAACCCTCCAGCAAGGGCTTGGCGTAGCTCGAGATCACAGCACACCCGTGAACGCCTTTGGCTGCCAGCTCAAGAATATTGACGGCCCCTTCGTCGCAGGCGACGGCAGTCTCTAATTTCGCCGGGATGGCCACCCCTTGTTGTTTGAGCAATCGTAAGGCAGCCGCATGCTTCTCATCACATTCTTTGGGGCCGAAGTAAATGCGGTGATCGGCAAGGTCAGAGATCTTCATTGCCGGGTCGCTGGTCGGCACGACGACGAGTCCGCGCTGGGTTGTCAGTCCATCCTTACCTGTGAGCATGGCGACCTTCTTCAGACTTAAGCCAGCCGTTTTGGCATCGTGGAGAATGACCGACTGCTTTCCAATCACGAGATCGATGTATCGTAACTCGTTCTTCTTTTGCGCTGCGACAAGTGATTCGTTAAAGACAATTTTGACTTCTCGGCCGAGCGAACTCGTAAGCGCAGCGCCGAGTTTTTCATAATCGCGCTGCGCATATCCCGCGACACACGGACAAGAAAGTGGCTTTGCCAGAGGGTCCATCACGACAATAATCAGCGGCCGATCAGACTTGGCTTCTTCGGCCGCGCCAGTCGCTGCAAACGATGTGGCCATCAGCAACGCCGCCAACAATCGAAAGACGAATCGCATTCCAGGCTTCCTTCGAGAAAAGTCAGGCAGATCGCAGGGACGAGAGAATTCGACAGATTTTATTGAGACTTCTTCGCGGCGTCATCATTGCGGGCCAGGACGATGATCTGCGATTTGTTGATATCAATGTAATACAGCCGGCTGTCGTCCGCAGTCACCGCGACGCACGAATTTTTGCACCCGGCGTCGACTTTGGCGACACCCACCATGCCGAGATATTTTCCGTCGGGAGTGAAGTGTTTGACCGCCCCGTTGCTCTCGGAGACGTACAAATTTCCGTCTTTGCTGAAGCATAAATTCATCGGGTTACAACAGCCGCCAAAGTTTTCGCCTTCGCCTTCGCGATCCCGCTTGCCGAATTCACTGACGATCTTGCCTTCTCGATTGAATCTGACAACTCGATGCCGCGAGTTCTCGCAAACGTAAAGTTCACCGTTTCGACATTGCACATCCATCTGGCCACAGCAACCAGAAAGGCTTTTTACAATCTCTTTGGCCTGTCCAAATTTTTCATCTGTACGCCACACGCCGTATCCATATCCCGCCATCGCCGGACATGTCACAAAAACATCCTTGTCGCTGGCGCTCAATGAATGAGTCCGCTTGGCGCCCATCAGCACTTCCTGCAATGTTTCCTCAACGGTCTTCTTTTCGAGAACTTGCAACTGTTGCTTGTATAAGCTCACCATTTGTTTGAGGCTCTGCTCGTTTGTCCGAATGTCAAATTCTGATTCGTCCGCAGCCTCATCTTTGGCGGGTTTCTTGCTGTCCTTAGGGGCCTTTTTCGATTTCTTCAATTCCAGCAGTTGCTCTTCAAATTGCTTGACCTGTTCGGAGTATGTGGCGCGATCGGATTCCAACTGCTCCTTGGCGCGTGCTCGCATCTCTTCGGGATTTTTGTTGATATAGGTCATCTGGGGAGATTCCGCTTCGAGCAGTTTCTTCCCGTGAACATCGAAACGGGCAACTCGGCCGTCTCCCCCGACCAGGATTGTTCCATCGGGTGCCGTACTGATAGCTTGACCAGAAAATTCGACCGGCCATTTTTCGGACAGCTTCCCGTCCGCGTCAAAAACGTGAACGGCGCAGGCAAATGGTGGACCCTTCTTCGCACTCGGCTTCGCACCAAACAACGCTCCGAGAAGGCTCACTCCCCCTCCGTCATTGGGACCAGCCGGTGCCAAGAGGGCGAAGATCCGGCCGTCCGCATCGACGCAAAAATCTTCGAGCTTCTCGCCCGCTTTGGTGTTGGCGACCGAGATGACTTTTTGTTGCTTGTGCGTGGCAGGAGCGCTTTTGGTCGAGGCCGTGACGCTTTCCTCGGACGCCGCCAGGCCGAACTGCGGTTGGATGGCAGAGCCCACAAGCAATGTGATGGCAATGCACAATGAACAGAAAAACCGCGAACGACGAATGGTTCCTCGCATCGACGTGCTCCCAGAATTGAGACATGGCCAGCCGATCATTCCCAAATGAGCGACACACCTGAGTAGTACCTCAGGATTGGCGTAGAAATCGCTGTCGTGGCCGGCGCCGCCAGCGCCGGCACGGATGTCGGGAGCATCCGCTACATGAGGACAATGATTCCCGTGCCAGCGGTAAGCATATGGTCTCGGCAGTTGACGGTCAATGAAATTCGGTGATCGTCTAAAATTTCAGCTGATTGAACGGTTTATATTGTTCGCGGCCACGAATGAATCTGTATCAATTCAATACTGATTCCCGCGACCAAACACCTCAATCTTAATCGTGCGTGGGATCGTCCATCCAGCAACGGATCATTCGAATGTTGGCCGCAGCGCTTTCGCACGAGCCTTCAAATCTCCGGACGTTCCGCGCGCCAATTTCTCCGCTTCGTTCTCATCGGAAATGTTTTCCCGGATGATCCGATTTTTATTGGGATCGCGGCCGTCGATCACTTTCCATTCAGCGGCGGTGCAGACAGATTTCATGCCGGCTTGCGGTCCCGTTACAGTCTCGTAGACAACCCATTCGGTGACCTTAGGTGATTCGCGCATCAATTCTCCCTACAGAAGATTACGCCAAATACTTCGACGTTTGTATCCCATCTTACCGCATTGGTTCCAACCCTGATAGACGTCCGCGGCGAAACCTCGTAATACCAGCATTAGAGTCTGAGAAGACTTATTGGCACAATCAGCCGGAACGCGTTGGCATCCAGATTTCTTAATGGCTACGAACCGGGGGGCAGGGGACCGTTGGTTCTTTGTAGCGTTAGAACGCCACTAGCTGATCAAAGAACAAGCGAACGCCGTCCTGCAGGCTGGGAAACTGATCGTGCCCCTCATCGTCGCGAAATTGTCGAGAGATGAATCTCGGAAGATTCCTGACACGGCATTCGCAGCAAGTCGATAAAGAGCATCAACAAGTCGGACTCTAGGGGTTTCGAAGGACACTCCAGCAATTCATGGAACTCGATCTGGTCGTTTGACTTGTCTGATTCCGAACGATGTCATACCTTACGAACCCTGCCGAGACTTTCACGACCAATTCCGTTTTCGATATTCTACAAAACGGAGGCCAAATTCCGCTGGAACTGGTTGTTGCGGAAGGATTTAAGAGTTCGAATATCAATTCGGGGGGCCGTAGCTCAATCGGTTAGAGCAGCAAACTCATAAACCGATAAAAGAAATTCACAGAACGCTGAAATCCCTGCATTTTATCACGCCAAATCGACGTTCTAAGATTTGAGAAATGCACCAAAAACACCTGTTTTCGCCTTTTGCCGGGTGTAGTACACCCGGTGCTCCTCGATGCATGGCAGATTAAAAGCAGTAAAGTTTTGCTCTCCTGCTCTGATCTTATTCCAGTGTCTGAAAATTCAATTCTTCTAAGGAACATGCTGTGAAGATTCCTGAAACGCTCCGTTGGAAGGTTGGCAAGACACTCGGCGAAGGGGGCCAGGGTGTTGTTCAGTCTGTCACTGATGAGAAAGGCGAGTTTCCGGGAGTGTTTGCGTTGAAGCAATTGAAAGGTGGTCTTAAAACCTCAGCTTACGATAGATTCGCTCGGGAAGTTTCCGCCATCAAGTCGATTGACCATTCTGGAATTGTCAAGATTATTGATCATTCAACCGCTGGTGAGAAGTTTCAATTCTATGTAATGGAGTATTTTGAAGGCGCAAAGAGTCTAGGGCACCTTATCGGAAAGCCAGTGAATCCTTTTCATGCGAACGCGTCAAAGTCGCTGGATCTGCTAATCCAGCTAATCGATGTAATTCACGCGTGCGAGTCCGCGAAAATAATTCACCGTGATCTAAGCCCGGCAAATGTTCTAGTGCTCACAGATGGAAGGATCAAGGTGATCGATTTTGGTCTCTGTCAAATTGAAGACGGAGAGACAATCACGCTCACTGACGAGGGAGTAGGCACCCAAAACTACATGGCCCCTGAATGCGAATCTGGCGCGAATCAAGTCGCAACATGGAAAGCTGATTTGTATTCAGTGGGGAAAATTGTTTGGTCAGCCATCGCCAATTCGGTTGCATTCAGTCGCGAGAATCCAGCTTTCAGCACAAAGTCAATGGAATTGATATTCCCGGATAAGCCTGAAACGTGGCACATTCAACACGTTTTTGCCAAGATGATTCGCCATAAGGTTGAAGATAGGTTTCAAACCACGGATGAAGCGCTGAAAACTGCTTGGCGAGTTGTTAGCCTAGTCTCTGGTGGATTCCCGCCGCTTAAACGAATTGCGGAAACGTGCCCAATCTGTGGATGGGGAAAATGCAATAATTTTGAGGGGTCACATTCCGTTTTCGGAAACCCAAACCCTGCCGGTATCTTCGCGATTCGCTGCGATTATTGCGGATACTGCGCGGTAGTCGATTCTAAAGTCAGGAACGGCAATTTGGCAGTCTCGAAAAACTTCACCTAGAAACCGGCCATACTCACTCTCCGGACTGCGGTTCCTTCGGTCGCCAGCCGCCATGCACCGGCTTGTCCTGCTTGGCTTCACGAGCCATTCCGAAGTACTTCGCCACCGCTTCGCGGATCAAATCGGAAACCGTGATTCCCCGCTCTGTAGCCGTATCGAGTAGCTTCCTCTCGACCGCCTCGGGGAATACGGTCCCGTAAGTTTTCTTCTTCGCCATCGATTCAACTCCTGAAAGCCCATGTGAGCCACGCTAGAACGGCAACCAACTGGCCAGCCATAACGACCGGCATTCCACTGCAAAACAGATCCAACATGATACAAACCTTCCTTGGTTTATGTGAGAAACCCGGTGGAACAGTCCACCGGGTTTTGTCGTTCGGCCCTATTCCGCAGCTTCGATCGTTTCCAACTCTTCCAGAGTCGCGACAAGGATCGTCAGTACTTCGTCGGCATCAGCCTTATCTGCCAGGGCGATACTCTTCCAGGTGTTCTTGATCAGTTTCGTGAGTGTCTTCAGTTCGCTTGCACTCATGTTCGTTTCCTTTGCGTTTGGTGTTCGTTCCCTTGATTGAGTGAAGTATATACTTGACATC
>JAQGHT010000561.1 GCA_028291565.1 Planctomycetaceae bacterium
CCAAGTAGCAACACGAAACGCTATGACCTTTACTTGGTGACAGTAAGCGTCGCCGGCTCAGCAGATATTTTCAACGCCGGAATCGTGACGAGCCCTTCTACGTCTGCTTTGCCTTCACCCTTGGCAATGCCGAAAGTCCAGTGAAAAGTGTCTCCGGGTTTGAGTCGAAAATTCTGCAGGCGCCGCAGAGTGACGTCGGCACTCGCCTCTTTCGGGATTTCGAATTTTGTCTTTAAGTCATTCGGAGTCACGAGGGACAGAGACATTTCCAACTTCTCCGAGGTGTCACTCATGTTTTTCCAGCGGAAGAATGCGTTGACCTGTCCGGAGCCTTTGCTTTTCAAATCCGCCGGCCAGGGGAGCTTCGAATTGCTGGTGGCGTTCGTGAAGACAGCATAAGCCTCGTTCTTCTTGATTTTCAGCCAGTCGAATGAATCGATCAAGTCATTCACCTGCATGATCTGAGCGGAATTATTCGCGTGCCCGAACGGCCCCCAATAGAAATAGAGCGAATACTTTCGGTCATTCATCGCTTTGACAAATCGCTCGTGCCCCTCGGACCAACCATCGTTTGGCGCGGAATAATCGATGGCAACTGGCGGATCGGGCAGCTTGACGTTGTCCGGCACCGACTGCGGTGGAAAGGACATCCGGTTGGCAACATGCTCAACCCCAGCCGGGACGTTGGCCTTGATCGCCGCGAAGACATCGCCATGACGCATGCCAATCCCGAGTGTTCCGCTGCCTCCCATTGAGTTGCCACTCAGATACACGCGGTCTGGATCAATTCCATATTTCTGGACGACCCATTTCACCGTGTCGATCACCCGCTTTTCCACCGGCATTGGCTCGCTGCCAGAATTCTTCTTGATCAATCCTGAATCTTTGGCATGCATTCCGCCCCACCACCAATCCTGAGCCGTGTGCTTGCGACAATCGACATACAACGCATAGAAATCGTCAGGAGCTCGATAAATATCATGATTGCCGACGGTACGCGTGCAATTCACGCAGGACAAGACATCATGACCGGCCGAATGCAGCACGACGTACAAGGGCGCCTTCGGATATTCTGCCTTGGGATGCATGACAATAAAAGTATCTTGCTGGGGCGCCGCATAACCCCATTCCGGCTTCACTCCAGCTTCAAATGTCTCGATCACGCGCCCGTTGATCGCGGCATCCTGGGAAGCGACTTTTGTTGGAGTCCACGCGGTGTCCGCGGCACAAAGCGGGAGACAGACCAGTAATAGGACAGCAATCGAGGCGCGTTTCATATTCGCTTTCTGGTACGGGAATTCGTCAAACGATGTCGTTCTCGGGGAGCAGAAAAGCCGTTGACCGGATTCACCAAAATCGGCCTGCCGAGTTCACGAGCTTCGTTGTCATACCGTCTTGCGAAAAAAATGCCAATGGACGAGCCAATCTTTAAATCCCTCAGCCTGAAAGACGTGACTGACACCATCAGTCGGAAGGCGATAGTACTCCACGACGTAATTCAGCTGTCAAACTCCGAAGAGTGGCAGGATCATGGGCCAGAAAACACAGGCACAGTCGCTTCGCTAACGACCTTCACTCCGCCCGGTAAATCGCCCTGTGCCCGAAACGTCAATTGTCGCTGCGGCGAAAACGTGACACCCTCTGCAATGGACAACACGGCAACAGCGTCTGTGGCATCGGCTGGAATCGTGACGCGTTCCAGACGAATCCCAGGCGGCGGAGAAACGAGTTCGACACTCAACGCACCACTGAAATTCGTCGTCCGGTCGAGATGCAACGTACAACCGGCTTTCTCACCAGGACGGAGGGCAATAGACTTCTCGACAACTCTGAGCTTCACGACAGTCGGCAAAGGTCGAATCATGCACCGCATTTCCGAGACCTGCAGCATCGATTGACGCTGCCCCCATTTGTCTTGAAAAACCACATAGCCCTGCGAATAGACATTCGAGTGTGCCTGGACATTAATATGCATATTCTCTGGCATGTACAACGGCAGCATCAATTGAGATGTCCCGGCAGAGAATGTGGAATTGATAATCTCGACCCCATCGAGATCTTTGATCTGACGATCCGCCATTTCCAGAGTGACCGGGCCGTCGAAACCATCCAGACGGTCAATCTCCATCAGATAAGGATAAATCGTTCCGCGGTAGGCATACTGATAAGCTTCGTTGCAGTGCAGTCGAAAGACCGGCTTGTGACGCACCGTCAACTGCAGGTGATCCACCGTCGGCAGCCCTAGAGAAACATCTTCAGTATCGCGCCCCAGATGCTTCGCAGTTAACCCACAAGAAATAATTTCGTTTCCTGACTTCGCCTTTCCGGTAATCTTCAGGATTGAGTCACCAGGCCGAGTTTCACCTTCAGCAATGAACGCCAATTTCACTTGATCCAGGCCGGCGGGAATTTGCACGGGTTCAACACGGACTCCAGAGGGCAAGCCGTCGATGTGCAGATCAATCGGTAAAAAAAAGCCGCCCTGTCGATCGATCTTCAAATCGATTTCACCACGTGCCCCTTGCACCATGTTGGCATTATCCGTTGTTGCCGTCAGCGTGAAATTGAGCCGAGTCGGCCTGACGGTCAAACAGTAGGGAGCATCCACACCATCACTCTGCCCCTGTCGCACATCCCGAACGCGGATCAGAAACTTTCCATCGGCCGGAGCACGCCAGTCGATCCGGCACGGTGCCGGTAATTTCTCAGCGGTGCTGACCGTCGCCAATCCCAAGCCACCGGCATCACAGACCGTGACCACGGGTAAGGCCCCAAAACCAGGCGGAAAGGCGCGACACTCGATCGTCAGCGGCTGGTCCTTGACTGCGGTGAATGTGTACCAATCCTCGTCCGCCGAACGGGACAACCGGCCATATGCGGCCATCGAAGGCAGTATTGATGTCGCAGTCGACACGCCGTCGTTCGGCTCAGCCTCAACCAGCGTCGGCAGATCCGTGGTCTCCAGTAATACGGGATGAGGACTGGAAATTGCGTTGCTGAATACAAATGGACCTGCTGGACCTGCTGGAAATGTGATCTTCTCAGTCCAGGATTTCGTCGAATTGGCAGCAATCGCAGAAAACAATTCGACAGTTCCCGACGTCCCGGCGAGCCCTCCCGGCGGGAACGCGAATTTCACAAACGGGGCCGTAGAAATCGTAATACGATACACATATTGCGGTCCCCCTCGAAAGTTGAGATTGGTGACCAGCAACCGATATTCGCCCGACTTAGGAACCCGAAACACCAGCACGGGGTCGCTGCCGATTCGAAATCCCTCAATGGGCAGGCGCCGGCCATTCTCATCCGTCAATTCGACAACGGGATCCAAAGATGAGCCCAATCGGGCAGCCGCAACATCAATGGAAACGACATCGTTCTCAATACCCGTGAAGCGGAAATAATCGAGGTCCCGCTCACCCGCAATTTGCCCGTTTACGACGACGGGAAGTGTCAATTGCTCTGCTTTTTCCGGCACCGAGTTAGATTCGGTCTCGATGAACTCCGGCAAGTCTCCGACCATGAATGGCCGGGCGCCTGTCCCACCGCGCGCCGATGAAACGCGCCACAGTTTTTGACCAAGGGGGGCATCAGCTGCGATTGTGATTGCCGATTTCCACTCACGCGGATAATTCATGGGCGTTTCACCCGGTTTGCGGCGAGGTGACGCTTCATAATTTCCGGTGACTTTTTCCACCAGTTCTGCATCGGCCGAGACGCCATCGCCAACTAATCGAAAACGCGTGTAAGGCGGCAGACATTCACCCCCGACTCGAACGGGGACAACCGTTCCACGCCGGCCGCCAGCCGGAAAGATGTGGGTGCTGGTGGGATCAGTGGCAACCTGTTGGGCTGAAACCTGCGATGCCGGCAGAATGACGATCAGCGCCAATAAGCAGACAACGCGAAATTGAGCGAGACGCAAAATATGCATGAGCAGACTGCCATTCAAAACCAGGATTGGCGCCAACCGGAAAAAACGATTCGAGCCGCGGTCTATCGCCCCCTTCGCCACCGAGCTTGCCTCGGTGGGTCCACGGCTGATGCACAACGTCACGAATGCTTCAGCATGAATTCTCCAGCAAATGGAATCGAAAGCCAGGCAAAGGATCTTGAACGTTCCACATATTGTCGAGCCACATTAGTGCTTTGTCGCAACTTAGATTTCGGACCATTGAACTAGGTTGACACCCTGCGCCATGAGCCTTTTGTTTCAGAAACAGCAAATTGAATTTAGCCACAGATGAAACACAGATTGGGAACAGATTTGCATCCGGAAATCAAACTTGCAGCATTTTGATCATCGCGTGAATTGAATCATTCTCTACAAGTCAATGTCGTCCACATTTTTTAGGAACCATTTGTATTCTGAATGGAAATCTGTGTTTCATCTGTGTGAATCTGTGGCTCACATTCTTCTTCGCCGACATTCGCAAAATAACTAACAGCGCTAAGTGACACGCAATCGCACACCAGGCAATTGTCATCCGATAAGTACTTCGGAAAAGCACTGGCACAAGACCTCAAATCAAAACTGAGAAAACGACTAAAACAATTCCGTCACCGGCCGGCCGCCGCTGGCAAGTTGAACTGGCCGGCCAACCGGAGTTTGTACGGTGATTCCGGGATCGATCCCCAGGGTTTGCAGGATCGTCGCCGCCATGTCCGGCGGTGTGACGGGACGGTCCGTGACAAACGCGGCCTGTGCATCGGTGGCTCCGATCACGCGCCCCGGCTTGATACCTGCCCCGGCCATCACCATCGAAAATGCCTGTGGCCAGTGATCTCGACCAGCCATCTGATTGATGCGCGGAGATCGGCCGAACTCGGTCGTCACGACAACCAGTGTCGAAGCCAGCAAACCACGCTGCTCCAGATCGGTCAGCAGCGCGGCTAATCCCATGTCGAGACTTGGCACGAGCAGATCTCGCAAGCTCGACGCATTCTTGCGATGCGTGTCCCAATGACCGTTCTCAATCGAAACAAACCGGCAGCCGGCTTCAACCAGCCTGCGTCCCAACAGACAGCATTGCCCCAGACTCGTCATCCCATAGGCTTCACGCATCGTTTCCGATTCACGGGTAATATCAAACGCTTCCTTGGCCTTCTGGGACGTCATCAGGCTGTAAGCTTTTTCCTGGAAAATATCCAGGGCTTGGACATTCTTGCTGATCCGCTCAACGTCCTGTTCGAACTTGTTGATTTCTCGAAGTGCCTGCTGGCGGCGCACGCTGCGGGAACTGGCGACTCCTTCGGGCAGTACGATATCGCGGACTGAGAACTCTGGCGACGCCGGGTCGGACTCGATCACAAACGGGGCATAGCTGGCACCCAGGAATGCCGGGC
Organism: Planctomycetaceae bacterium; assembly: GCA_028291565.1. Classification (GTDB taxonomy): domain Bacteria; phylum Planctomycetota; class Planctomycetia; order Planctomycetales; family Planctomycetaceae; genus JAKFVC01. The sequence continues at coordinate 5,347 of JAQGHT010000561.1, forward strand.
CACCGCTGTTCAGAAAATTGGGGACCGAAATATAGGGGGGCAGAGACCCGTTGCCACCGCCCGCTTTGGCAACCATTGAACCCAGGCAAGGATGCACATTATTGTTTTGTTTGTTGCGATTGAAGTTCGCGCCTGTGCCTGGATGTGCGCCCGTCATCATCACATGGTAGCCGGCAGTATGGTCGGGATCTCCGTGCGTCAATCCGCGCAGGATCGTCAGCTTGTCCGTCACTTTGGCCACATGCGGCAGAATATCGGTGACCAGCATTCCCGGCACGGCCGTCTGGATCGCTTGGAACTCACCACGGATCTCTGGCGGAGCAAGTGGCTTGGGATCCCACAAATCCTGATGTGCCATGCCGCCAATGATGAAAATGAAGATGCAGTTGATCTCTTTTTTTAAGACGGATTGGCCGGAAGCTCCCTCTGCGGCCTGCAGGCTCTGTAGTCGCATGATCTCCGCCAGACTGAGTCCCGCCAGGGAACCCATCCGGAGAAAGCCACGTCGATCAATTCCATCACAATAATGCGGCAGCATCGGTTTGCTCCTGCTTCATTCGACGCAGTGCGTCGTGCAATCTCAGCATCTACTCTATTTCACGAACAAGAAATCGTACGAATTCAACAACGTCCACAGAAAATCCTCGGCTGCTTCGCGAGGAGGACTTGATGCGAACAGTTTTCTGGCTGCTGCTTTGTCGCGAGGTTGTGGAAAACGTCCGATTGCGGCAAGACAAATCTCTTCCACCAGTTGATTCTCAGTAGCACTGGACTGAATCATTTTGGCAATTCGTCCTGTGGGATGACTCAATTTCGCCTCGACTTCAGGAGCATTCATGAGATGCAGGGCCTGCGCCATGGTCGGGTCGCTGGAGCGTCCGCATTCACACGGTGTCGTTCGCTCAGGGCGACCAAAGATCTCGAGGAAATAAGAGGGCAGACGGTTATCCCACAGTGAAATGGCCCGCGTTCCCGGCGGCCGGCCTGGAAATGTTTCGGGAACGTCAGTTACCGAACTGATCGCGTCCAACAGGACCTCGGCCGGCAAACGCTTGACGGCATAGTGCGAGAAATTCTGTTCATCATCTCGATTATTGTCATTCGTAGCGCTGGATAGTTGATACACCCGGCTGTTCATGATCAATCGCATCGCGACCTTCAAATCAAACTTCGATTCCGCGAACCGCTGCGCCAGCAGATCCAAAAGAGGTCCATTCGTGGGTGGGTTCGTGGTCCGCAAATCGTCTTCCGATTCGACCAGTCCGCGACCGAGAAAATGCTTCCATAAACGATTGACGGCCAACCGGGCGAACCAGGGATTGTTCGCAGCCGTCATCCAATTCGCCAACACGATGCGCGGATCCGCTTTCAACAGTTCTGGCGAAACGTCACCGTCCAATACCCGTGCTGGAGCGGCTTGATTACTCAGCGGGATCTGCATTTCACGATAACCCGGGTGATACACCAGGACTCGATCGGCGGCCAGCGGTTTACGTTCCAAGCCATTGAAGAAACCAGCCAGGCTGTAAAAATCCTGCTGCGACCATTTTTCAAACGGATGGTGATGGCACTGGGCACATTCCAGGCGAACTCCCAGAAAGGCTTGACTGACCGAGCGTGCCAGAGCTTCAGGCGAATCGGACGCGCGATAAAAATTGACTGGGCCGGACTTATTCGAATCCCCTGCGGCGGTAATCAATTCGCGAACCCACACATCGTATGGCCGGTTCTCCGCAAACTGCGTCCGCAGCCAGCGATGGAACTCGAACGCGCCGCGATCCCCTAACTTCTCGCGATCGACCAGCAGGATATCGGCCCACTTCAACGCCCAGTAATCCGCGTATTCATCACGTTGCAGCAACCGGTCAATCAGCGCTGCCCTCTTCGTGGATGAGCTATCCGCAAGGAAAGCACGAACTTCGTCCGGTGTGGGTAGAGTCCCGATCGCATCGAGTGTCGCGCGACGCAGAAATGTCGCATCATCACACAACTCAGACGGCAACAGGCCCATCTTCCGCAGTTTGGACCAGGCCAGTGGATCGAGTTCATTCTGGATCGGCAGATCTGGGTAAGGCGATGGCCGATTGGGGCGCGGTGACTGTATTTGGACCGAGGCCACTTGCCCCATGTAATTCACAGCAATCGAAGCCTCGCCCGGTATGTTGCCACAGCGAATTGCCCCCTGACTGTCCGCTTCCGCAATCGCCGGAGCATTGGTGGAGTATTGAGCTGATGAGGAGACATCCCGCAGGCTGCCATCCGAATACATGGCAGTCGCCAGGATCTGCTGAGTCGCCCCGGACTCGAGTTCCCGCTCCGCCGGACTGACACGCAAACCCACCAGCCGCGCGGCCTGGGTATCGCCAACGGGCAATCCTTGCGAAACCCAGTTGTACAGCAATTGGTAATCCAAAGACTCGCGTTTTAACCGCAATCCGCCACCATGCGGAACTCGGCCCGATGCCTTCGCCAGCAGCAAGCTATCGGCCGGACTGGCGGGGAACACGCGACGCCCTCGATTCTGTTTGACCAATGCGTCGAAGTCAGCGTTGGTATCAAATCCGAACACCGACAGCTTGAACCCGTTCTGTCCCGCCTGCCGGCCATGACAGCCGCCACTGTTACAGCCCAGCTTCGAGAGGATGGGAACGACATCATTCGCAAAGTGCACCGGAGGATATTGATTGAATCCTTTGACACCGATCGGTTTCTTCAGTGTCAGTCGACCGACCGCCACCGTCAGTTCGGCAATCCCGTCACGCTGCCCCACCAGGGTGCCAGCCCCGACAGTCGCCACTGTCGCATCGTCAATCGAGTACTTGGCCAGGCGCGTCAAATCAACAATCCGACCGTCCGATCGAGTTCCTGTAACGAGAATCTGTTGCTGCCGATTGGCGGCGTGCAAGATGATATGCTCGGGCTCGACAGTGATCGCAACAATCGAGTCCACATTCAGAGAACTGGGTGTCGGACTGAGTTGCCCGTCAGCGAACAATGAGCCCGGTCCGAGAATAATAGTAGCAAGCACGAAACAGCAGAGCTTACCGCACAAGCGCGACGGGACCGTGATCGATTTCCCGATCAAGTCTGGAAGAGACGTCCAGTTGTATCGCGCATCTGGCCACATTCGTCGTATCCTCACTGAGCCGCGAGTTTCAGGGTACGAGATTCGGCTAGCAAAACTCCATACATCTAAGTGTAAGCATATGTTGCGCCAAATGCCAGATCAGTTGTGCGGCGTTCGGATTCAACCATTGAAGTCCCGCCTTCAGGTTTTCATGCGAAACGAAGCGGCTCGGTTTCTCAGGGACGAGCTTTTTTAATCGGCCGGATCGGAATCCGTTCATGAAACGTCCAACGCCAGGGGTCGCCTTCACAAGTGACTTTCCATCCACCGGGCGACCCGATTTCTCCACCTTGACGGAAGGAATAACTCAAACGCATGTGCAAAGGACCTCTGATCGATAATAAGGGCGGCGTGTCGTCTGCATCACTTTGCCACACATATTGCCACTCCCCCGAATTCATTTCAGTTCCCGGTGGTCCGAGCGTTTCGAGACTTTGGGGCCATTTTCCTGTTTCGTAATATTGCAGATAGACGGCCTCGATAATGGGATCGGCCTCCGATGAACGCGCGATAAACCCAGTGGAGATTCTTGACACGCTGACGATCCCCAAGATTACGTACAGACACACCAAACAGACAAGTGCGATTAACCACCAGTGCGATCGAAAGACATAATCGAAAAGTCGAGGCCGCACGATTTAGCCTTTTGTGGAGTTTAATCGTCAGGAAACATGATCGTTGAAACGAAACATCCGAACCAACTGCCAAAGGTTATCAATAAATCGCTCCCGAGCGCGCCCCCCAGTCTTCAATCAGAAACGGTACGACGAAGGCCACGGCACCCAAGTCGTACCGCGAACACTTTGTTGCAGCAATCATTGTGAGACCACCGTAATAGACACAGCCAAAACCTAGTGGAAAGAAAGTCCCCACGACGAAAATCGAGGCGATAAATACGACAATGCCTGAAATCGCCAACACAGAAAGTCGGAATGCAATGTACATGTTCATTCCATTCGTGGGACTCCGCTCTCATCACTTAATCGAATTCAAATAGGCCAGCACATCGGCCATCGCAGCTTGATCAAGTTGCTTTTCTAAGCCTTCCGGCATGAATGAGACACCCGTGCTCTTCAGTTCTTCGATATTGACTCGCAGGATGGTTTCAGTCGTATTGTCGGGTTTGCGAATCGTCAGGCTGTTCGCTGTTTCAGTCGCAATCATTCCGGTCAACGCCCGACCGCTGTCGAGCACCACCACGTAGCTCAAGAACTGCGGCTTCACTTCGCGGTTGGGGTCCAGAATGTTGAGCAACACGGCAGCCGTACCCCGGTCACGAATCGCATTGAGATCGGCACCAATCGATTCACCGAATCCTTCCAGCTTATGACAGGCCGCACACGTTTTGCGGAAGGCCATGCGGCCACGATCGATGTCACCTTTGAGTTCCAGTGACTTCTGATAAGCGTCCACAACTTCCTGACGTCGCGCCAAGGTCGCACCCGCGAACAACTTCGTCGCCCGCGTTCGAATGGCTGCGTCCTGATGCTTCTGGAGCAATGCGATGCGTGCTGGATCAAGATCGGCCCGGGCGATCGTTTGTTTCTCGACAGCATCGAGGAACGCGACAATCCAAATCGGGCGTGTCAGCAGCGTTTCGATGGAAGTTGCCCGCAACTGCGGAGTCTGTGACGACCAGACCGCGAAGATCAACGCCGGTACTTCAGGATCGTCAAATCGGGCCAACGTCTCCAGCGTGGCCGCCTGGACTGGTTGCGGCTGTTGTGATTGCAGCAGTTCCACAAACAACGCCTGGTTCTTGGAAAAGGGTGCGGTCGCGAGTGAACGAATCGCAGTCGCGCGGTCCAGCGGAGACTTCGCCGAGTCGCGGGCGACTTGCCGGGCCTCGCGAATCAACGCGGCGATGATTTCCTTGGCCTTTCCTCCGGCCGCGCTATTCAACATTTCCCGCGCCGCCGGTTGCTTGCTGACCAGACTTTTCACCAGTTCTTCCGCCAGGCCTTTGGCCTCAGTATCGGCTGGCAACTGATCCAGTTGCTTCAAAAACAAGACCAGATCATCCTTCGCGTTCGCCGCGCCAATTTGAACGGCGATCGTGCTGAGCAGAACGCGAATGTGCGGCAACTGGCGAGACTTGGTCTCTTGCAACAGTGACGCCAGGAATTCGCCCCGCCGATCCCCAATCGAACTCAGAATCGCTAACTGCATCCACGCGTCCGCCCCGTCACGAATCGCCAGCTGAGCCAAAGCCTGCGTCGATTCCACGCCAGGAAACGCCCCCAGCGTGAATGCCGTCTGATAACGGACCCGCAATTCGGCGTCGCCAATCAATGCCACGACAGCCTGACGCACCTCCGCTTGATCCGAAAAGGATTCCGCCAGCCGCAAGGCGTGTTCGCGAGCCTTCGGTTCCGCAGCCGCCAAAGCCTGCACCACCAGCACTGGTTCCAACGTTGACAGTCCCTGTAACGAGTACAACGCCATCACCCGAGCCAACGCCGAGGACGATTTCTCAGCAAGCGTTTTCAGTGGTGCAATCGCAGCGCGGTCCTGACGCTGATAAATCAAACGCGACGCAGTATCACGGTGCCACGCATTGGGATGTTCAAAGAGTTGAACCAATTCGATCGTCGACAGATCGCCCAGCCGTGGCGTGGGTTTGAAATGAAATCCGTCCGGTGCGAGACGGTAAATTCGCCCTTTGTCGGCTCCGGCACTGGGATCCATGTGCTTCAAGATCTGCGGTGCCAGAAACGCCGCACCTTCAATCAACTCACGATACATGTCCAAAACATAGAGCGTCCCGTCCGGAGCATTCGCGAATTGCACGGGACGGAACCAGTTGTCGGTTGAACTCAGAAACTCCGCATCAGAGTCAGCCCGATGAGCGGTCAGCCCGACTCCATTGGGTTCCAGACGGGCTCGATAAACGAGGTTGTTTGCCACTTCGCCGACAAACAGCTGCCCGCGAAATTCGGCCGGCCAGGCATCACCCCGATAGACGGTGATACCAGTTGCTCCGGTAAAGAACCCGGAAGGCGCCCCGCCTTCATCGGAACCCGGGATAACGCCTTTACTGCGCAAGCGAGTTCGCAGGACACGCCACGGTTCAACGGCACTGATCCGCATCAACTTCGTAAACTTGCCTTCCGGGGCGATGTTGATCGCCGCCGCCGGAGCCTGCAGGTAGGGGTTCCGAGACAGATAGCGGGCGTCGTACATCACCAGGTGGACTGGCTCACTATTACCACAGACGAAGCCGCGGAGATTCCAATCATCCAGACTCATCCCATGCTGTCCGCCGCCGCCCGTTGCGCTGATCGTCATGCCGCGTGGCTCGAGCAACAGATGCTGCCCCCGCGCGCTGATGGGTTTAACTGTCGCTATTGGTGCATCCGTTTTTGGAGCTTCCACAACCGGAACAATGTCGCCACCATCCAAACCCGTTGGAATGTGGAACCGATTGTCGAACCGCCAGCGGAACGAGTTGAGCATTCCTTCGCCCGCTTTGTCCTGACCGAATCCCGTGAACAGCTTACGCCGCACGTCGGCCTTGCCGTCTCCATCCGTGTCTTTGCAGAACAGAATATCCGGTGCCGCACCAACCAGGATTCCACCGTCCCAGCAGGCGACAGCTGTGGGATAGTTGAGATCTTCAACATACGCTGTGGCCTTGTCGTAGCGTCCATCTCCGTCCGTGTCTTCCAGAAGTTTGACGGCCCCCTTGCCGTGCGGCTTTTGACTGCCGTACTGATTGTATTCCGGCAATTCAACGACAAACGCTCGGCCAAACTCGTCGAAGTCCATGGCCATGGGCGAGCGGATCAAGGGTTCCGCGGCCACAATCTCCGTATGGAAGCCGGCCTTCAACCGCATGGCCTTTAACGAGTCTTCGGGAGATTTCGAGGGGATCTTGGGCAGCTCTGACGAAAAGTCCTTGTCCGCGGTATCTTTGGGTGCAGGATCCGCGGCCAGAATCTGGAAAGCAAGGCACGAGCCACACAAAATCAAACTGAACAGCCGGACGGCTTGATGCATTTTCGATCCTTATTTCGTATTCCATGCCCCAAAACGTGTGTCTCGGTGGCAGGAGTAATTACAGCGGTTCAACCTTGAGTGTTCCGGTTTTCGAAGATGAGTCGTGCCACGGCTTGAATCCCGGCACGCCGGGATACTCAGTGTTCAAGCAGTGCTTTTTTCCGCTCCATATGCACTGCTTCACGACCGAGTACAGTCGTGAAGCAGTGGCACGTCACCGGCAGATCCAAAGTTAAACCGCTGTAGCCTCGGCGAGGCCGGTTGCGAGTCTCAGAGAGACTCGCCTACAGTGCTTCGATAAAACGTTCAGGCTAAGATCCCGGCAATCGGTTTGCCGTGATCGATATCCAGACGCTTGCGGCCTGGAATCTCCAGCTTGCGGGAATCGAGCCCCAATTGATGCAAGATCGTCGCGTGGATGTCCGTCACATAGTGCCGATTCTCGACAGCATGGAAGCCAATTTCGTCGGTCGCTCCATGCACGATTCCTCCCTTGATGCCGCCACCTGCCATCCAGACCGAGAACCCGTAAATGTGATGATCCCGGCCGTCGGCCCCTTGTGTCCCTGGCGTTCTGCCAAATTCACTGGCGAACAATACAATTGTCGAATCCAGCAATCCCCGTTGCTTCAAGTCCTTCAGCAGTCCTGCGATTGGCTTGTCGATCGACTTAAAATTCTTTTCGTGATTGGCCTTCAATCCTCCATGAGCATCCCAAGCACCCGCACCGCCCGCACCGTGCTGGACTTGGATGAAACGCACACCTCGTTCAATGAAACGACGCGTGGCGAGCATCTGCATCCCGAAATCGCGCGTTGCTGGATCGTCCAATCCGTACAGGTCTTGAGTCGCCTTGGTCTCGATATTCAGATTGAGTGTTTCGGGGACCGAAGTTTGCATTCGATAGGCCAACTCATAGGCTTTGATCCGCGCGTGGAGCGCTGGATCATTAGGGTATTCGACCGCCTTGAGCTGATTCAACCGCCCCACCAGATCGAACGCGATCTGTTGTTCATCACTGCTGGATTCCTTTGTCGGCTTACCAAAATCGAGAGGATTATTCGGATCGACGCGGATCGGAATCGCATCGTGGGCCGGCCCCAGATAGTGGCCGTCCTTCGCATTCCAATACTCGCGATTGCCCATGGAAATGAACTGCGGCAAGTTGTCATTGAGCGATCCCAGACCGTAATGCACCCAGGCGCCCAGGGTGGGAAATTCCCCATCGAGCATATGCCGACCCGAATGAAACTGCGTTTGGGCTCCGTGATTGTCGTCGGTGGTGTACATCGAGCGGATGACGGCAATATCGTCGACACAGCTCCCCACATGCGGCACCCAATCACTCAGTTCAATGCCCGACTTCCCATACTTTTGAAAACCGACCTGCAGCGGATACAGCTTATTACGCTGCTGGCCATTGGCGTCGTTGATGACCGTGACCCGAGCCAATTTCAGCTTTTCGGGGTTTTGCACGTCTTTGTACGGCGTTTCATTGATGGACTTACCGGCATACTTGGTCAGTTCAGGCTTGGGATCGAATGATTCCGCCTGCGAGACGCCACCATTCATGAACAGCCAGACGACATTTTTTGCTTTCGGCGGAAAGTGCGGCTTACCGTCGGGCGGCGTCCAGACAGCAGCATCTTCGGCCCGCAGAACTCCGTCTCGAGCCAGCATGGCCCCCAATGCCAAGCCGGTAAATCCCATTCCCAGATCGGAAAGGAACGCGCGACGGTGAATACTGCCCGAGCAGCAAGAATTGTGGTGGTGGCTTGGCATCTTAAGATCCGTTCATAAGCCTAACTTTATCTGACTGTCACAAAATCATTATGGTTCAGCAAAGCCTGGACCAAACTCGTTCGCACCGTCAGCGGGACATTCGGACGATTCTTACCCTGAGCCGCCGTTGTCAGTCGCCCCAGTGCTTCAATGACTGCGGCCTGCTCCGGTTCTGTTGGTTCGACACACAGGACCGTCAGGAACGCGGCCCTGATAAAATCTCGATCCGACGCATTGGGGTTCGCGACGGTCAATCGCTGAACAATCTTCTCGGCCACCTGCGTTGCCAGCGGGCTGTTTTCCAGTGCCAAAGCCTGCTGCGGAACAATACTGTCTGATCGGCGATAACATTCGAGAACGCTGGCGTCGTCGAAGATCGACAGAAACTTTTGATGCTCGTTATGGGAATGCACAAAGTACAAGCTCCGACGTCGCGAAGCGTCATTGCCTGCAGGAATCGATGGCCCACCTCGAGTCAGGTCCAGTTCGCCTGCCAGTGCGAGCAAACTGTCACGCACGACCTGGGCCTCCATGCGGATCGAATTCGCACGCCAGTAAAATCGATTTTCAGGATCTGCCGCCAAAGTTTCCGCAGTCGCTCCGGCACTCGATGAGGTCAGCCGATAGGTATTGGACATGACAATCAGTCGATGGATGTGCTTCATGCTCCAGCCATGTTCGACAAATTCCACAGCCAGCCAATCGAGGAGTTCGGGATGTGTCGGCGGTGTTCCTTTCCGGCCAAAGTCAAACAGCGTCGGGACCAGGGCTTTGCCGAAATGCCTGGACCAAAGATGATTGACTGCCACTCGAGCGGGCAGCGGATGCCTGGAATCTGTGATCCACCGGGCAAATGCTGATCGCCGACCGGTGCTGGTCGCCGGGAACGGTTTATTGCGAGAATCTTCCGTCTCCAGGTTTGATTCCAGAGTCTTGAGCGAACCTTTGAGAGACGTGTACATGACAGCCCGTTCGCCACCTGCTGGCTGAGCCACGCTTTGTTGCTCGAGCAACTCGATCGCCGCTCGTGCCGCTTGCAATACCCCCTTCAATGTCTCGACTTTCTTTTGGGCCTCTGGTTTCTTGTCGGCTGCCGCTCGTAACACTTCCAATTCCGCCCGTGCCAGATCCTCGTCGGCTTTCGCAGCCGCGATGATCCGCTCTGAGCGAACCGCTTCGCGGA
>JAQGHT010000569.1 GCA_028291565.1 Planctomycetaceae bacterium
AACTGCAGATCACCGCGAATGACGGGGCTGGTCGCACCACAGTCCAAAACCTGTCCGTGAGTGTTACGCCGGTCAATGACAATGCTCCCGTTTTCAGTTCCTCCGCCCAATTCCAAGTTCCCGAAAACTCAACCAGCGTCGGAAGCGTTATTGCGACGGACCTGGATTCGCCCACGCAGAACGTCACCTACCTGATTACCGGGGGAGCAGACGCCGCAAAGTTTTCGCTGGCTAGTTCGGGACAACTCCAATTCAACTCGGCTCCCGATTTTGAAGCTCCCACCGATGCGAACGGGAATAACGTCTACGAGCTTCAAGTCACGGCGAACGATGGCCATGGCCTGACGACGACGCAGAACATCTCCGTGACCGTCACGAATGCCAATGAGGCACCCCAACTCGTGCTCGGCGGTTCGGATGTGACGTGGACCAAAAAACGTCCGCCAAACGCAATTACCGTGCTTCCCGAAGTGACCGTAGTGGGGAACGGAGATTTGGCGGGCGGAACACTGAGCATCAGCATGGATGCGAAAGGGACCAAACGGAAATTACTGGACACGCTGACAATACCCTCAACCGCAGCCCTCGGGACCAGCTCCGGTCTGGTAAATACCAGTGGCCACCTGACGCTACAGATTCAACTGGGGGCCAATGTCACCTCAGCAAGCATTGAGTCGTTCCTGCGAGGAATCACGTTTTCCACAAAAGGAAGCGCCATGAGAGTTCTGACACGATCTGTGCATCTGACATTGTCAAACGCAGCAGGGCAGTCGAGTTCGGTGACGCAGACGATTCAAGTGCATAAGAAAGCCCACAGAGCTTAGACCATCAGCTCACGAAGGACGTGAAATGACACGTCCTTTCGGATCATGGTCTCACTGTGAGTCTGTGTTTTACTACGAATCTGTCCTCAAACGTCGCAGTAAAGGGAGAGATCGCAGTAAACGATAGAGAAGGAATCGAGATTCCGTTCGGGGCAGGGCGGTCTTCAATCGGGAATCGCCAAGGTCCTTGATCGAAATTCCGTCATTGGAGGATAATTGTCCCGGGCTTTATCCGGATCGCTCGCGTTATTTCTGAACTGATGGCTTCGCGGTCTCGTTCATCCCGGATTGGCGCTCCCAGGCGTCCGACAAGTGGATGACTTTGAGACCCTCCTTGTGCGAATCGAACTTCGCCTGAATCCGCACATGATCGCCGACCGCATGCTTCAGAAATCGAGCGCGATAGGGATTAATCGTTTTTGAATACGGATTGGGAAACTGGCACGCAATCGAGTACCCGTTTGCTCCCTTGAGTTGAAATCCAGGAGCAAATTCATCAAATGCTTCGATTGTTCCATAGACTTCGACCGGCTTGTCGCGGAACGACACAGAGCCAGAACCTTGATCGTTCAGGCAATGGGAAACAAGTTCATCCACCGCGAATTCTTTACGGCCTTCGGCGACAGGTTCCGATGAAACAACCAGACAATCATTCAGGATCAAGGGGACTTGAAACAGACGGAATCTGCCGCGAGCGCTGACTTTTTGCCCGAGTACGTAAGGTTTCCACGGTTCACTTTCGAGCATTCGGCAATCAATCGCGTTGGTGCCGTCACCGAAGTCTAAGACGATGTAGTCACCAAGCTCGCCGGACCGAAATGACTTGATCGTTCCTGAGAGTTCGACGAGGGCCGCTTCGTATTTCTTACTTGCATTCTGGAAGTTATCTTGAATTTGCGTCCGAAGTTGTTCCATCGTCAGCTTGAAATCGGGCGTCAAGGATCGCATCTGGCTGACTTGGTCTCGAATGCGACTTTCGATTGAATCGACATAGTTGATGTTCTTGTCGGGGAATGGGACAGTGATCGGCATTCCCGTAAAGAGTTCGACTCGGCCCGTGGAGAAATTCAGTTCATTAAACACACCGACCTTTGCCAGCAGGTGCATCACATTGCCTGCCTGAGCAAATTCTTCAAAGGTGTCCGTTTCCAAAGTGTAATCGACAATGACATTCATCCGCCCTTCACCTTGGAGCGTCAAGATCGTTCTTTTCGATTTTCTGTCTCGTATTCGCTCCAATACTTTCCCCGTCACATAGATCGGATGGTCGTAGTATTTTTGAGCGGCGATTACTCCGTCACGTAAAAATTCTGCAGCCAGAGCCTGTGCTGTAACGATTGGAGCTGGGTTTGGGCCCACTTCCACCACGTCCCATTTGTATTTCCCCAGCAGTTTGGCATCCCATCCGCACAGCTTGACGCGCTGTCCGGGGGCGATCCGTGCCCACGGTTGTGGATCAATTGAATTGATCGCAAAGGTGATCTGTTCCGTCTTTCGTTTGGGACTGGGGTGACTTGTAATTGCCGCGGAACTCAAGTCGATTTGAGGAACTGTCAATGAAACTTCAATTGCTGACGATTGATATTTCGTCAACTGGCTGTCGGCTTTCAATGCATCGCCGAGTTCCGGCAGCGTCAGAACGATGACCTGTTCTGGTTTCGGTCGATCGGGAATCTCAACTGCGGCTGGTTTAGCGACGGCTTTTGTCGGCAGCTTTTTGACTTCGACTTTAGAGTTGGCGTTGGGGTCGGTGAGCACCGAATTATGAACAGACTCAAGGCGTGTTCCGCATCCCGTCAGGAACAGTACCGCAAGAAGTAATAGATTCCGCGACAGCAGCCGTTTATTGCTCAGAAAAGTAAACACGTGAATACAGGCCTTTGTGCTTTTCTTCTAGATTCCTACGTCGCGGAAAACTTGTGTACCACACATCCACTCCGATTCAGTTTAGCTTGCGAATTGCACATAGCAGAGATTCCGTTGTTTGGCGGCGGGTCGCAATACGCGGCTGAATTCTGAAAGAATCGTAATAGAGATTTTGCCTGATTTTCCGATTTCAGCGATTGTGGCGAAAGTTTTCTGTATCGGTACGCGGAGACGCCGTTGTGGCCGGCACCCTTGGTCTCAATGGAATTCCCCTGTTGCGTGACATTATTCCCGAAACTGCGCGAGTGATTCGTTTGAACCGTGGTCGTCAGAATCAAACCATGTGTAATAGATCCAGACGAGAACATAGAACAGCATCAAGCCAGGCAGCGACCCCACGAATGGGAACAGGAAGACGAGACTCTTGGAAACAACTTTGATTTCCAAAAGCAGCACCATTGTCGCCAGATAGCTTCCCGCTCCGCTGATCATTCCTGATATCGCGCCAAGAAAGACGGGCAGTTCTTCGCGCCAGGCAAAACGTGCCATTGCGATTCCGCCCAGCACCGCTGCCAAAAGGCCGTCGGTCCAGACATACTGCGGATTCGGCAAAGTGAGCGACCCAAATGCCACAGGGAGGGACGCGATGATCATGCACAGGATGAGCCGGAATAATTTGTCTCTCACCGAGTCTGCAGTTTCTCGCATATTCGGATCAGCCGGATGCCATTGGGCGTCGTACCTATTGAGAATGTCCCAATTGGGTGAGACGTGTTGTTTTTCGGAACAAATGCTGTCACAGGGCACATGATAGACATCCCATTCTTAACTGTTCAATCGTAGATTCTCAAAACGCATTTGAGATTGAACCCCGTGCTCCTCGACCGATAGCGACCAAATTCTGAAACGGGTACAATTCCAAGTGAACATTTTCGAATCCGTGCGCCTCGACGTGAAACAGATAGACTTCATCGTCATCGAACCGCAGGCGGACCCCAGGTTCGCCCAACACCGAATTTCCCGATGCACACTGACTGAGTAGAAAATGCAAATCGGCCACACGCAATACGGTCGTGGGGAATAGTTAAGGAGTCGGACATGACCAATCAATTTCCGGGAATTGATCCCTTTATTGAATGCCAGGAATGGGAGGATTTCCATGCCACTTTCAATACCGTGCTCCGGGAAGTCCTGACTCCACAAATCGAACCTCGGTATATTGTTCGGGTCGAGCGTCGAGTGTACGTCGAGCTCCCTTTTGAACGTGACCTATCGCCGAGGCGTCCAGACGTGGCCGTTCTGTTTGCGGAACAGGCATCGCGAATTCCTTCGAGAATTCACGCGGGAACGGCGGTTGTTACGCCGGAACCCGCTCTGATTCCCATGCCCGAAGAACGTCGCGAATCTTATTTGGTCATTCGTGACCGTGAATCGCTGGAAGTCGTGACCGTGATCGAGACTCTGTCACCGGCAAACAAACGCAGGGAAAGTACTGGCAGACGCGAGTATCTGCAGAAACGAGAATTGGTTCTGGAGAGTCATTCGCACCTGGTTGAGTTCGACCTTTTACGTGGTGGCGAACGCCTGCCAATGAATAGCCGACTACCATCCGGCGACTATTATGCGATCGTCAGCCGGTCCGAAACTCGCCCCAATGCCGAGGTTTATGCCTGGTCAATTCGCCAACACGTTCCGACGATTGCGATCCCGTTAAGAAAAGGTGATCTGGACGTGCCGGTCGACCTGCAACAGATTTGCACAACTGTCTATGAACGTGCCCGCTACGATCTGTCTGTTGATTACCAGCAATCGTTGTCGCCGCCTCTTTCAGATTTCGACTCGGTCTGGTTACAGAATCTACTTCAAACTCGTATTGGTCCTTGAATAATCCGCGCTTCAGGGTTTTTCAATCCGCAACCCAAAGTCGAATTTGCAATTGAGTCGATAACTGAAAGACTCACCGATTCAAAGACATATGTTGCGATCGGCATCTGTTCGAAGTATGATCGATACATTGAAGTGACCGACCGTTCGGAAATCCATGACTACCAAGAGAGTTATGGTGAAAGCAGGCGATGCCAGCCATCTCCCGAATTGATCAGACTTACCGAACTCTTCTGTACGGCAACGGAAAGCGACTGTCCGTTTGACACCGGACGAACGCTCAAATCCCCTGCACGATCCTTGAAATTTAACCGAGCCGCTCATGCTGACACTTTGGGGTACCCGTCGTGGCGTCAATTCTGATGGCACTTCACGCCGCGATTTTCTGCAAGTCGGGGCGTTGGGTGCCACGGGCGTGGCGCTCCCTGACCTTCTGCGTGCTCGAACCGTGGCTGCGGCAGAGTCGCCGGGAAAATCCATCTCGCAGAAATCTGTGATTTGGCTTTGGCTGAGTGGCGGGCCGTCTCAACTGGAGACTTTTGATCCCAAACCCAATAACCCCGTCGAGTTCCGCAGCGTTGTTGGGTCCGTCGCCACGAATGTTCCAGGCATCGAAATCGGGGGCTTGTTTCCGCAAGTTGCCAGGCATGCCGACAAACTCGCTATTGTGCGATCACTGAGTCATCGACAGGCCGACCACGCTGCGGCGTCGCATTGGATGATGACCGGACATGATTATCCTCCGGCTGCCAACGGCGCCGCACCCATCAGTCCCAGCCTGGGCTCGATGCAGGCGCGCTACCGAGGTGCCACGAATCCCAAAACGGGACTGCCGAATTACGTCACGACTGACCACTTGTATGCGGACAAGCCGGTGTGGTTGGGAGCGGCCTACACTCCATTCCACGTTCGCGATGAGGGTGTCGGGAATATGTTCCCTCGGCTGACTCAGGATCGCCTGACCGATCGCCGAGCCTTACTCCAGTCCTTCGACACCTTGGACCGTCGGATTGATCGTAACGGAATGCTGGCGGGCATGGACAGCTTTGAGCAGCAGGCGTTCGAATTAATTCGCAGCCGTTCGCCGGTGGCGTTTGATATCAATCGCGAAGATCCCAAACTTCGCGATCGCTACGGAGTCGGTCTCGGCCAGAATCTGCTGCTGGCGCGGAGGTTGTGCGAAGCGGGAGTCGGATTCATCAATGTCTGGTACGGCGGGTGGGATTCGCATGGGACCAATCCATCGGTCGGACATGGAACCATCGAGCAGGAAATGCACAAACTGGCTCCGAAATTTGACCGCGCCGTTTCGGCGCTGCTGGAAGACATCGCAGCGCGCGGTCTGGAAGACCAGGTACTCGTCGTCATCGCTGCTGAGTTCGGTCGCACGCCCTGGCTGGACGCCAAATCGGGGGGGCGGGACCACTGGCCGCAGCTGTGTCCGCTGGTCTTTGCAGGTGGCGGACTCAAAATGGGACAGGTTGTCGGTCAATCTTCGGCCAGGGCTGACGTTCCCAAGTCGTCGCCTTACTCGCCCCAGGATATGATGGCCACGGTATTCCACGTCCTCGATATGCCGCTCGATCTGAGTTATACAAATCCCAACGGCCGCCCCGTGAGCATGCTCGAACAGGGGCGTCCGATTACAGAGCTGATTTGACGACTTGTGGAGCAGGATCATGAAACGCATTTCAGTCGGCGTTATGACGAATGCCGACGGAGCGCATCTTGGCGCTTACTTCGAAGCATTGTTGAAAACAGACGAAGTTGAAACGGTCGTTTTGGCTGATCCGAGTGGTGCGACGTTTCCTCAAGCGAAGAAAACTCTCGGCGAGAAATTGAAGGCCACGTTTCAAGACTTCGCAGCATTGCTCCGCGAAGCGAAACCTGCATTGGTTGTGGTCAGTCTCGAAGCGGCACTGGCGCCTCCTGCCATTAATGCGGCGCTGGAAGCAGGGTGTCATGTGTTCGCCGAGAAGCCAGCCTGCGTTCGAGCCGAGGACTTCGCGCAGCTCGTGCAAAAAGCTGATAGCAAACATCTGCACTTGATGCTGGCGTTGGCGAACCGGATCAATCCTCCCGTCCGCGAGGCTCGTCGTCTGCTACGGTCGGGAATGTTCGGAAAAGTCTATGGAATCGAGATGCATATCGTCGCCGATCAAACTCGTTTGAAGCGGCCGGAATATCACAAGACGTGGTTTGCCAGCAAAGCCCGAGGCGGAGGTGGCCATCTGATTTGGCTGGGGATCCATTGGCTGGATCTGGCTGGATACATGACCGGATTGACCGTGCGCGAGGTCACTGCCCTGACCGCGGTCGTGGGTGGTCAGCCGATCAATGTGGAAGACTCTGCAGCTGTGGTGATGCGGTTTGACAATGGATCACTGGGGACGCTGACGTCGGGATACTATCTTGACAAGGGCTATCACACGCATATTAAAATCTGGTGTGAACACGGCTGGTTGCAGTTGCCCGGCTTGGAAGACGGGCCTCTGGAATATTATTCCACCAAAGCGGGAAAAGAAGCCAAGATTGAGCGTTTTGAGCCTCCTCCCAAAGCAGGGGGCTATACGCCATTCGTCCGAGCGGCAGTCCGGGCTTGTGCCGGGCTAGAAGAGGCACCGATTACCGGGGAGGAAGGGCTTCGCGTGTTGAAAACGATTTTTGCCTGCTACCAGGCTGCGGAAACCGGTCAGAGACAATCTGTAAGTTGATCGAGATCGCCAGATCTCGGGAGTTTCGAAATTCGTAACACGCGCGGAAACCTGAACTTCTTCAGGATGCGTATCAAAGCTCAGTTCCTAACCACTGTGAACTTCCAAATCACGATCGGCTCCCGTGAGTGGGAGAGGCGTCCAGGCGGATTGTCGAGCGTGTGAAACATGGCAAGCCACGATCACTTCTAAGGTGTGTCGCGATTCTTCAGCCGAACAGCATAACGGTTTGCCCGTATCGAGCCATTCCACAATTTCTTTGACGGCCTGGTCCATGGATGTTCCTGTTTCTGGCGACGTGCGTGGCAGGATTTCCGGTTCGCCCTGCCAAGCCTTGATTGCGGCGACGCCAACCGAAATCGTCGCCCGGCCAAGCGTTCCGTGGATCACAATTTCCGCAGGTGAATTTGCATAATCGGGGGCATGAACATGAATGATCACACCGTTCGCCAGACGCAGCAGAGCCCAACCGCCGGGATCGCGAAATTCGGGGCCTCGGCAGTCGGGACGACCCGCGAGGTCTAAGGTTGCGGAGACACCGACAACGCTACTGCCAGTGAGCATCAGCGCCGCGTCAATAAAATGCGTTCCCACGTTTCCCAGCCGTCCGGACGGCCAAGTTAACCAGATGCCTGTCAATTCTCCCAAGGCCCCGGCCGTAATGCGGCGCGCCATTTCCCGGTATTGGGGATGAAACCTGCGATTGTGGTTAATCACCAGTAAACTTCCGGATTGCTGGCACGACTTGATCATCCGTTCGGCAGATTCCAGTCGGGTCGCAATTGGCTTTTCACAAAAGATAGCGCGAACCCCGCTTTCGGCACACGCCTCGACCAATTCGGCGTGACTCGGAGCAAACGATGCGACACTGACGATATCCAATCGCTCGGAATCGAGCATTTGCTTCCAATCGCCGAACGTCTTGGCTCCAGATCGCCGTTCGAATCGTTCTCGCCGTCCACCGTCTCGGCTGCTGCCTGCAACGAGTTGAACTCGTGGGTGTCTTAACAGGGCTTCGCAATGATTCCCGTCAAGGCTTGTCACCTGCTGTCC
This sequence comes from Planctomycetaceae bacterium, assembly GCA_028291565.1. Classification (GTDB taxonomy): domain Bacteria; phylum Planctomycetota; class Planctomycetia; order Planctomycetales; family Planctomycetaceae; genus JAKFVC01. The sequence goes on from JAQGHT010000569.1 coordinate 8,342, forward strand.
CAGTCGATCTCCTGACATCTGGTCGCCCCCACCGATGAAGCCCAGACCGATGATTCCGGCACGATAGATTGGTTGCGTCATGGAAAAACTCGATTTGCCAGGCGGAGCGAGATGTTATCGGACTCGTCGCCTAAAGACCTGGATTTTGAACTTCACGCGAAGCGGAGCTTCGTCGTCTTGCGTTCCCAAGCAGAGCTTGGGAACGAGTCGACGTACTTAGTTACAAAAGCTCCTGGATCGGTCGGCCGCCGCCCACAATACTTGTGGGACGTCCACTGACGTCGTTGTAGTGGATGTCGAGCGAAATGCCGAGTGCCTGATAGATCGTCGCCAATAAGTCGAGTGGAGTGACGAGCCGTTCTTGAACGCCCCCGCCCCACTTCTCGCTGGCACCGACGATTCGGCCTCCCTTCAAACCGCCTCCTGCGAGCATGACGCTGAAACAGTCCGACCAGTGATCGCGACCCGCGTGACCGTTCATCCGCGGCGTGCGGCCGAATTCACCCACGCAATAGATGATGACGTCGTCCAACTGGCCACGAGCTTTCAGATCTTGCACCAGCGTTGCAATCGCGCGATCCAACGGAGGTAAGTGCTGCTCCAACCCCTTGGCGACATCGTTGTGATGATCCCAGTTGCCGGTATTGATATTCACACAGCGAGCTCCCGCCTCGACCAGTCGCCTGGCCAGCAGCGCACTCTGACCATAGCGATGCCGACCATATTCGTCGCGCAGTTTCGGGTCTTCCAGACTGAGGTCAAATGCGGTCCGCATGCGATCTCCGGTCACCATCTCCAAGGCCTGCCGCTTGAAGGTGTCCAGGCCCTCCATCGTGCCCGTCTCGTCAATGTCGCGCCGCAGTGTATCGAACGATTTGAGCAAGGCCCTGCGGGAATCGACGCTCCGTGCGGTCAGCCCACCCGGCAACGACAGGTTCGGAACCTTGAAGTCTGGCGCATTGGGATCGGCGGCCACTTCGAATGGATTATAGGCCTTGCCAAGATAGACGGCGCCTTGATATCCGAAAGCTTCCGACTTCGGAATTGTCACGTAAGCGGGCATTGGCGCCTGACGCGTCCCCAACGACTTCGAAATCACTGAGCCAAATGACGGCTTTTGTGCCGCATTGCGCGCGAGTGTCGGGCCGAAGTAACCCGTTTGCATCCAGTGAGCCGAGGGGGCATGAATTCCATTTTCATGATGCACGGAACGGACAAGGGACATGCTGTCCATCACGTTCGCGTGACGTTCGAGCTGTTCTCCAAGGACGATCCCGGGGACGTTCGTACTGATCGGTCGGAAGCTGCCACGGTACTCCGAAGGTGCTTCGGGTTTGACGTCATAAGAATCCTGCTGACTCAAACCGCCATCCGTCCAGAAAACGATCAGCGATTTATGACTCGTCGCGCGACCGGTCTCCGCGGCGCGTGATTCCATGCGCAACAGATCGGCCAGCCCCAGTCCGAGCAGCGGCGCGCCGAGTTGGAGAAAGTTCCGGCGCGTGGTACCAGAACAGTTCTGAAAGGTCGAGCCGTCAAAAAGGAGCATAAGTCCCCAATCCTTCAGTGCCACTGAGTTTGGCGTACACGTCAATGGTTGAATAAAAACTCATTTGTTGCCAACAACGACCAGAGCAGTGACCGGCAGGCCTCCACACGATCGGGTTCGGATTGCAGGAAATCGACAGCGGTCTTCAATTCTTCCGGCCGTGGCGATCGCGACAACACGCGAAGAAATAGTTCGTTTGCGAGTTCCGTATTCGATTTGAAGCGGGCGACCAACTGCTGAGACGCGCCCGTTGGGGCACTCAGCTTGCGTTGGATTTCCGCCGAGTTCACCAATTCCAAAGCTTGAGTCAAAGCAGGTGCGTCGGCCCGTTCGCATTCGCACGCGGACATTCGCGCCGGCCGGCCGAAGACGTCGAGAAAATGGGCCGCGACATTTTCGTCTGGCAGGTCGATTGCCCGCGTCCCCGGCGTGACACCCGGAAATTCGGTTGGAACATCCAGGGCCTGACTGATGCCGTCAAGTAGGACTTCCGCCGTCAGCCGGCGTGGAATAAACCGCGAGAACGTTTGTGTGTCGCCCGCATTGCCGGCATGCGGCGCGGACTCCAATCCATATGCATAACTGCCTGCGATGCTGCGAACGAGTTGCTTGAGGTCGTAGCCACTGGCAATAAAATCTCGAGAGAGTGCGTCGAATAACTCGGGATTGCTGGGCGGATTTGTACTGCGAGCATCATCGATGGGGTGGACAATTCCACGCCCCAGAAAATGTGCCCACATGCGATTGACCATGGTCCGCGCAAAGTAGGGATTGTCGGGCTTGGTCATCCAGTGCGCCAGACTCGTTCGTGGGTCATCGTGGGATCCCAGCGAGAATTCTTTACCTCCCAGCGGTCGTGGCCGCAGGCTCTCACCCGTTCGAGGATGGACGACTTCACCACGTTCCTTGAGGAAGATGATTTCGTCGGTCGGAACTTCGGCATCTGCGAAGCCACCTTTGCGCCCGACCCGGGCAAAGACCGCCGCCAAGCCAAAATAGTCTGCCTGGCTCCAGCTTTCGGTAGGATGGTGGTGACACTGCGCGCATTGAATTCGGACGCCGAGAAATGCCTGCGCAACGGACTCAACATATTCTGGCGACTTCCGCACAGTGCGATACCAGATTGCCGGCGGGTTCTCATTCTGGCTGCCGCTGGCCGTCAGGATTTCCGACACAAATTGATCGTACGGTTTGTTGGCCGCCAACGAATCGCGAATCCAGCCTGAAAACAATTTTGTGCCTGCTCTCTGTTTCCCGGTCGAGTATCCTGCGCCCCGATTCTGCAAAATATCGGCCCATTTGAGAGCGAAATAGGAAGCGTATTCGGGCCGTTCCAGCAGGCGATCAATCAATTTCGCTCGTTTGTCGGTGTGTGTGTCCGTGAGATAACTCTGGACTTCCTCGCTGGTGGGAAGTGTTCCGCAGATGTCGATTGTCACGCGGCGGACAAACGTCGCGTCATCCGCTGGTTCGGACGGAACGATTCCCATGCTGCGCCACTGACGCAGCATCAGTCGATCAACAGGTGCCTCCCCAATCTTGCGTTCCAACTGATCAAGTTGCCTTTGCACCTCCGCCAGTTTCTGCTCATCGGCGACGAACGGTACGGCGGCGTGAAACGTGGCGATCTGCTCGCCAAATCGCGCCATTACAGCCACCAGTCCGTGGTGAGAGTCCGTCTTCACTAATCCATCCGCATCAATTGTGGCGATGGCAGTTTCATTAGACTGGTAGACGGTCTGACGTGTGACGTCGCGTGAGGTTCCATTGGAAAAGAAGGCCACGACGCGCAGTTGCTGCGATGAGTTTGTCTTCAGTACTTGCTCACGCGGCGAAAGTTCAATTCGCTCCAGGCGCGGATCATCGTTTCGTGGCGCTGTTGCCCCTTGAGCGATCCAGTCACACAGGATTCGGTAATCGTCGCTGGATTCTTCAAGCCGGCGACCACCCCCGTGCGGCATCCGTGCTGTCGCTTTAAGCAGGAGCAGACTACGTTCTGGATCGGCGGGCAACAATCGCCTCCCACGGGATTCATGGACCAGTGCAGCATAGTCGACGTCCGGTTCAAATCCGAACAACGAGATCTTAAAGCCGTTCTGTCCGGTGGCTTTGCCGTGACAACCACCGCCGTTACATCCCAGCTTGGTCAGGACCGGTACGATATCGGTCCCGAAATAGATGCGGTGTTCTGCTGCCGTTCCCTGCGGTACTGGCACGTCTGCGGCACTTGTGGCACGATTGCCGCAAAACAGGAAGATGATGAACAGAACTTTAAGTCGTTCAAACACCGCTCTTCCAGCCGCTGTCGTCCGCCAAATGAAGGCGGTGGGAGCGGAGCATGAGTATTGCAATGGAGCGGGATTTCTATCGATTTCCCGAATTGCGCGGATTCCCATGCCCTCAGGAAGAAGGCACAAGGAATTATCGTCGAGATTGCATTCTGGTCCGGTTAACATCACTCGACAATCTCCAGCGAAAGAAACGCGCCGCCGTGATAGATCGGCTCATCTTCGAGCACTCCGACAGTGAATATTCGCAGAAACGGTTGCCGTCCCAGGGGAGCGTCATCGTTGACTGTGATTTGCAATGACCCTTTGTCACTTTGGCCGACAAACGTCGCACCACGTCCACGTAAACCGGTGATATCCGTAATACGGCCCGGGACGGCGAGTTCAGTATGCAGCTTGCCGATGAATCCATTGATTCGCTTCACCGAATACTCAATTTGAATGACCTCACCCCGCTTGGCGCGAGTCACGGCGAACGGATCGACCTCGACGACAAATGTCGCAGGCTGTACGTCAAACGTGACAGGGTTACTATAGGCGACAACGCCGGCCGTTTTCTTATCGGCCGTTGGTACCGTCGTCTCGGCGCGGATCAACAACGAATACCGGCCAACTGACAGAGTCGGTGGCAAATAGAAACTGAGATGCCCTCGCTCCTGACCTTCCGGAATGACGACCGTCTGATTCGGAATCGTGTCGGGCAACCCGAATCCGATCAGCTTGACCGGTGCTTGATGGCCAAACTCTCGCCGTTCGAGTTGGACAGCAATATCCAGAACTCCACCGGGCGAATGACGCACCTGAAGTTTGCCATACAGATGGTGATTCACGGGCTCGTGACCATTGGCTGTGATCTTGAATGGCGCCTCACCAACGATGGCAAGCGGAATCTCGGAACTGATACGCCCCCAACCGTTGGGAGTTCCCGATCGCACCACCGTTCCGCCGCGCACCTCATGCGGACGAGAAAGCGCAGTGCCGCTCTCTGTGTCGTGAACCGGTAGCGCGGAATGTGGCGCTGCGCCCGCTTCTGTTTCGTCCGAGGTGCCGACCAAATGCAATTCGCCGCTGACAATTTTCGAGTTCAGATCGGCCGAAACGACGACATTGGTTCGCTCGACGCCTGGGCCCAGCCAGACATCGGGGCAATCTACGCCGAGAGGCAGATCCCTGGCGGAAACACGAATTGCTCCGTCAAAACCGCGCCTTCGAAAGGCCAATAAATCGAGTATCTCGCGACCGCCCCGTCGCACGTTCAGACCTGCCAGGTGATCAGCATGCGGGACAGCGACGAGCTGGAAATCGGGTTCCTCACGGCGGACGCTCAGGCGGTAGGTGCGACGTGAATCCGTGTGCAACCCGCCTATAAGATTTCGCACGGTGATCAAGTATTGGCCATCGGCCGGACAGACCCAGCGTCCCGCCGGATCGAGATGATTTGTGGGAAAGTGACCGCCGATATTTCGCACTTCGTCGTTGAATTGCACCAATTCTTCTACATCGACTGGAATGGCATGGTTCTTGGAGTTTTGCGTACTCGAATTGGCCCGTCGCGCCACGCTGAGCTGCAGGTCGACGGGTGAATGAATTCGTTGTCCGAATGCTTCCAGGTACAGGACTTCGCCGCGCTGAGCCTGAATTGAGAACCAATCACATTCGTCGCCAGCGACGAGCTGACCGCTAACTTCACATGGTACAGACACGACTTGAGCTGACTGTGCTGAGTGATTATTACCGCAGTCCAGCACGACGGACGCGTCTGTGACACCCAGCATGGCTGATGTGTGACTGCCAGGAAAATGATAGGCGATTGCATCGAGTACCGCTTGTGCCGGATCCAGTCGCACAGGCAAGTGGCCGGATCCTTGCGCCAAAGTCTCGGGAAGATCAACGTCGAGGCAGTCGTAGGCATGGGGGGCCAGGTTCGCAAGGTCGTCCGCAGCGGTTGCGAATTGTCCGGTGACGGGCAAATTCCAGCCATAAAGTGCGAGACGCACCGGCTTCCCGCGTTGAATGACGTTCGGCACCGTAAAGGCCACACGAGGGCCTGTGTCGATCTCGAGACGGTAGTAATGTTCCGCACTTCCGGACGAGATCAAGTCCTGCACTTTTACAATATACGATCCATCGGACGGAACCCGGAAGTCGATGAGAGGATCAATGCCGAAGTATCCACGGTTGGCCTCCAGCCGCCTTCCTGCGGAGTCGTAAATTTCGAGCACCGCTCGCAGCCGGGAGTCGATTCGCTCGGCCCAACATTCGACCACAACACGTTGACCACGTTTCGCGTCAAACCGGAAGTGGTCGGAGTCATTTGCCTTTTCACACCGACCGTTGATGACGACATTCAACGGGACTGTAGCTGTGGGTGAACCATTGTCCTTGGGCTCAATTTCCAGTTGTTCTGCCCGATTGCTGATTGCAAAAGTACGCGGCAGACTCAGTCCTTGATCGCCCATTCCCCAAAGATCATAGAGTCCCGGCTGAGTTCCCGCCGGAATAGTCAGACGAAAGTGGCTCGCGTCGACCCGTTCACAAATCGCACCGGTTGCATTGCATTTCAGCGTGGCAAGCCCCTGCAAGTTACTGCCTGTGACAGTCACATCGACCGTCGTCCCCGCCTGACAGCCTGCAGGAAAGACGGATTCCAGGGTTGGTGCCTGCCCGAATATGTTGCGTCCAGAAAGCACAACCAAGCACACGGCAGTGACCTGGAGCACATTACAGACATGACTTCGGACTGTCATCAAAGATTCCTTACAACGCCTCTCTTGTAGCCACCAACAAATGTGATTATACATCAACGCGCACTGATGTCTCAATGCCAAATCGGTTGGCATTTCAGTCCATGTAGAAGCGGGCTCCACCACTTGAGTGATCATCCAGCTTTGTCGTAGCATAAGCCTCTGGTTTGTGCGGGATGGGACTGACGGGCACGAATTATTAATGTGACTTATCGGTCCGGTATGTCCCATTCAATCGCCGTAAGTCTTTATCTGCCAATCTTATCAAAGCTGACGACCCCCAGAGTAACGAGGCGAGGAAGTTGGTTTTAGTTTGTTATTTGTTTGGAGAGTCAACGGATGAAACTTGAAGGACGCTGTGCGTTGGTGACGGGGGCAGCCCGTGGTATTGGTCGAGGTTGCGCACTCGAACTGGCCCGTTCCGGAGCCGACATCGCAATCAATGATCGGACACCGTCCGAAGAGTCGGAAAGCTTGATCGCCGAAATCCAGGCCCTTGGGCGGCGGGCCATTCTTGTGGCCGGCGATGCGTTTGAGCGTACGTCGTGCGAAGACATTGTTGCTCGTGCAATCGCCGGGCTGGGAGGTCTGGATATCCTCGTGAGCAATCCAGCCTATTCACGACGTGGTGATTTCCTCGATTTTGATCCCGAGATGTTTCAGAAAGTCTTGCAAGGGACGTTAGTGGGTGGATTTCACATCAGCCAGCTGGTCGCCCGTCAAATGGTGCAGCAAGGCCGCGGTGGCAAGATTGTGTTCATTTCAAGTGTCCATGCCCGGATTCCCTATGCACGCAGCGTCGCATATAACGCGGGCAAGAGCGGTCTCA
>JAQGHT010000587.1 GCA_028291565.1 Planctomycetaceae bacterium
AGTCGCGCCAGAGAGTCCGGCTCGAGGGCAGGTTTTTGCCAAAACGGGAACGCTCTACTACCATAATTTGCTCAACGACCGGTTTCTGGTCACCAGTAAGGCCCTGGCGGGATACATGACGACATCGAAAAAGAAGAATCTGGCATTCGCTGTCTTCGTCAACAAGGCCCACATCACACCTGCTTCGGACACGGCACGAGTCGGGAAGACCCTGGGACGGTTCTGTGAACTTGTCTGGGAAGCGAATTAGAGGCCGTCTCGCAATTCGGCAGTTTGCCCCAGAATCTCCAGCAATGTCCAGTGCCACGCAGTCCCCCGAGCCTTGTTTCATTGCACCAAGTGTGCTTTCATACGCTCGGTCTTCGATTTTCGTGACGACCAATGAACCGGATTCGTCAAAACGACGTTTATCCTTGGTCGGCCACCGACCGACCGGATTTGACGTCGTATCACAAGCTTTCGCCAGTCCGATTTGAAGCGTGCCGGACACACTCGAATTAGACCTGAACCCAGTACGTTCTTTGAGAACGTCCCCAACGCGTTCTTCACCGGACGTTTATCAGATAGAGGAAAAAACGGATGGATGTTTCGGAGCAAGTCCTGGCGTGGTCAGCATTTGGGATTTCGATTTTGGTGATGCTGCTGCTTGATCTGGGAGTTTTTAACAGCAAAGATCAAGAAGTTTCGATGAAGTCGGCGCTCACCTGGAGTCTGATCTGGATTCTCAGTGCGCTCGCCTTCTGCGGTGCGATCTACTTCCAGTTGATTGATGCGGGAGGAACGCTGGCCGGAAAAGCCCAAGTCGTCGTGGCCGAGCCGGGAGACCCGCCCGTCCCACTGACTCCCGAAGAGAAGGGGGCCCTGGCCAGCCAGAACTCCGCCGAGTTTCTCACCGGGTATTTGCTCGAAGAAATGCTGAGCGTCGACAATCTCTTCGTGTTCGTACTGATCTTCCAGTTTTTCCGTGTTCCCCCGTCCTATCAACGGACCGTGTTGTATTGGGGAATCATTGGAGCCATCTTTTTCCGGGCGATTTTCATCGTTCTGGGACTGGCGTTAATCGAAAAGTTCTCCTGGACACTCTATCTCTTTGGCATATTTCTGATTTATACGGGCATCAAATTGATGACGAAGTCGGATGACGACGAGATGAAATTGGAGAATAATATCATCTTCCGGCTGTTCAACAGGTTGATTCGGCTGACGTCCGACTATCAGGGCCGTAAGTTTTTTGTGCGGACGGACGGGAAACTGTTCGCCACGCCGCTGTTACTCGTCCTGTGTATCGTTGAAACGACGGATATTGTGTTTGCGGTGGATTCGATCCCCGCCATTTTCGGAGTCACCAAGAATCCGTTTATCATCTACACATCAAATGTCTTCGCGATCATGGGTCTGCGATCCATGTACTTCGCACTGGCCGGCCTGATGGCTCAGTTTCACTATTTGAAATATGGGTTGTCCATCATTCTGACCTATGTCGGCGTCAAGATGGTTCTGGAGCACTTTCTGGAACATCATTACCCAGAATACTTCTACAAATTGGCTCCGCATTGGTCGCTGCTGATCATTGTGTCGATTCTGGCATCTTGCGTGTTGGCTTCCAGGCTCTATCCACCCAAATTGGAACACACGAACGAGTTGGAAACCCCAGCGGCGCCCCAGCACTAAGGTTAGACTTTCGTGATGTACTTCCAGCTCGTCCAACACGGAAAACGTGACACGTGCGCTGGCCGATTCGCAATCAAATCCTGATGCCCGTGGCCTTGCTGTTGACGCTTGCCGTGACCTTGATCGCGGTCTCGTCAGCGATTCTGGCAGCCCGGCGCAGCGAAGAGCAAACATTGCGACATTTACGGCAAGTGGTCGGCGCACTGGGGCAGGCCAGCTTTCCGTTCAATCAAAATGTTCTCGAAAAAATGCGAGGCCTGTCCGGTGCCGAGTTCGTCGTGAAGAGCGAAAAGTCCGCCATCACGGCGGCAACTCTGCCCAACTCGGATGAGCTCAACTCCGATTTGCAATCGATTCCCACCACGGAAGAGTTGGTCTCGCTGGGCAAATATCCCGCTGTCACTGTTCTCAGTCAGCGTTATCTCGTCTCTGCCGTTCGAGGTCCGAATGATCTAGGTCGGACGACGTTGATTGTCCTCTATCCCGAACTGAGCTTGAAACAAGCGCGCTGGGAGGCGGCAGTACCACCGCTCGCGGTCGGCGCGGCCACGATCCTGTTGATGGTCGTCCTGTCTGCCTGGCTCGCCCAGCACTTAAGTCTTCGAATTCGCTCGGTCCAGCAGCAGGTGGCTCAAATTGCCCAAGGGCGATTTCAGGAAGTCGACGCAGGCCACCGCCACGACGAGATCCGCGATCTGGCGACATCTGTGAACGAAATGTGCGGTCAGCTACGACAGATGCAACAGACTATTCGCGTCGCAGAACGATCTCGCTTACTGGGCCAACTCGCAGGCGGCCTGGCGCACCAACTGCGGAATGCGGTCACGGGAGCCCGCCTGGCAGTTCAAATCCATGCCAAACGCTGCCACCCGGCAAATTCCGACAAATCAGGCGCGGATTCCCACAAGCAACCGGATGACAGTTTGAAAGTTGCACTGCAACAATTGGCCTTAACAGAAGAGCAAATCAAAGGTTTCCTATCCTTGGGGCGACAAGAACGGCGACCGCCAGAGGCGTGCCACATTGACGCCGTGCTAGCTGAAATTGCCTCATTGGTCCAAGCGTCCTGCGAACATTCTCAAGTCCAATTTCAATATCATGTTCAAGCAGATATTCCCGCGATCCAGGCTGATCGGCAAGGGTTGCGAGGGGCACTGCTCAATCTCACTTTGAACGCGATTGAGGCCGCGGGGCCCTCCGGCCAAGTTCGGTTAAATGCGACTTGTTCAGAGGGGACTATCGAGATTGAAATTCGCGACAATGGTGCAGGGCTCCCCGAAGAACTCGCCGATACGCTTGGCGAACCATTTGTCACCGGAAAGCCAGAAGGAGTTGGATTGGGGCTGGCCCTGGCCCGCCAAGTCGCAGGAGATCATGGTGGCCAGCTTATCTGGGGCCGCGAAGCAAACTGGACATATTTTCGATTAAGACTGCCCCAGTCGGCGTGCGCGCCTCGCGTGTGAGGATTGACACATCATGGCGTAGGGCGGACATTCCTGTCCGTCGTATCGAACGCGACAGACAGGAATGTCCATCCTGCGACAATCGGACCATTGGGAAAAAGTGGTTGACATTCCTATGCACTATCCCCGTCTGGCAGCCCGTGACCTGGTCTTGATTGGTGCAGGGCACACAAATTTGCACGTACTGCGGCAATGGCGAATGCGTCCAATTCCCGACGTGCAATTGACTCTTGTCACTCCGTTCAGCAAAGCGACTTACAGCGGGATGTTGCCAGGTACACTGGCTGGGCTTTATCGACCCGCTGAGATGCAAATCGACCTCTACCGCTTTACAGCTGGAACGGGAATTCGACTCATTATCGCGGAAGCCACTGGACTAGCCCCCGAGCAACGTCGGGTCACATTCGACGATCGTCCACCGCTCAGGTTTGACGTGGCGTCAATTGGTATTGGCTCCGTCCCCAATCAATCGGAACTCTGGCAACGTTCCACGCGAGTGCTCAGCATCAAGCCCATGGCGACATTCCTCGATCGATTACATGCGACATTGTCCCAGCGCAAGGACACACAACGCCCTCTCAAATGCGTTGTCGTAGGCAGCGGGGCCGCTGGAACGGAAGTCGCGTTTTGTCTGGATGCGATGTTCCGTCAGTCGGGCATCCCACATTCCATCACGCTGCTCGACCACCATGCGGAAATCCTGCCGAGTTACACCCCGGCATTGGTCCGGCGTGCTCGAAAACTTCTCGCAGCACGCGGCATTGAAGTACGATTGGGCCAGGCGGCGAAATCGCTGGAAGAATCCTCTGAGCAAGCAGCCCAGCTGATTCTGGCTGATGGAACGGCGCTGGCCGTCGATTTCGTCGTTTGGGCCACCAGTGCCCGGCCTCCAATCGCATTGCAAAACTATACGCTTCCCAAAGATGTCAACGGCTTTTTATCGATTCGTCCCACACTCCAGACAACCGCTGATGCGCCGGTGTTTGTCGTCGGCGATACCGCGAGTTTCAACGATTACTCAGTTCCCAAGGCCGGCGTTTATGCTGTACGCGAAGGCCCGATTCTGTGGGAAAACATCCAGCGATTCCTGTCGAACCGACCACTCGTCGGCTATCGCCCGCAAACGGGATTCATGTCGCTGTTGTCGACCGGCGACGGCCAGGCGTTGCTGCAATATCACGGCTGGACAGCTCATGGAAAGTGGGTCTGGCGGTTAAAGGATTATATTGACCGTAAGTTCATGCGAATGTATCAGGACTATCAATCTCCCATGCCGCACGCGACTTCGGGCTCATCGACGGCATTTTCAAAGCAGGAGCGAGGCCCGGCTGCGATGCACTGCGGCGGTTGTGGATGCAAAGTCGGCGCAAATTTGTTGTCCTCGGCGTTGCGCAAAATCCGAGAGTCCGCTCTGGAAACTGCTGCGGCCTTGAGCCAACCTGACGACGCATTTGTAATCGCGCCAGATTTGCCGCGTCCGGACGTGATGTCTGTCGATTTCTTCCGCTCATTCCTGGACGATCCCTATCAGATGGGACGGATCGGGGTCCTGCATGCCTTGAGCGATATCTGGGCCATGGGGGCACGTCCGACTGGAGTTCAAGCGCTGATCACCTTGCCGTATGGCCCAGAACCTCAACAGGCCGAATTGCTATATCAGTTACTGGCGGGATCCGTGAGGGAACTGGCCGCACATGGGGTTTCGCTCTGGGGCGGACACACCATTGAAGGGCCAGAACTGCAACTGGGCTTCAGCGCCGCGGGACATCTCGCAGGAGCTGCCCCCTGGCGTAAGTCAGGGCTATTACCCGGTGATGTGTTGATCTTAACCAAACCACTGGGAACTGGAGTGCTCCTTGCGGCACATCAGCAAGGAAAATGCCAAGCGGAATGGATGAACGCCGTACTTCACGGAATGCTCCTGAGTAATGCCAGAGCGGCGGAAATCGCTCGGCAGTTCCCAATCCATGCGGCAACGGATGTCACTGGGTTTGGGCTGGCCGGGCATTTGCTGGAAATGTTGGCCGTCACCAATTGCGCCGCGACTCTCGGTCTGTCCCAGCTGGATCGAATGCTCTGGCCCGGATTCGCGCAATTGGTGGAGCAGGGGATTCAAAGTACGCTTGCTCCGGCGAATCGCGAAGTTGAGTCCCAAATTCAAGTCTCTCTGGACCAGAAGAAAACTGCCGCCTACCTGTCGCTATTTGATCCTCAAACATCCGGCGGTTTGCTATTCGGCGTCGCGGAACAAGTGGCCCCCCATTTTCTCGCGGCGCTGACAATCCCGGAAGGCGCAATTCCCGCAATCGTCGGGCGAATCATCCAGAGTGAGCCAGGGCGAGCGAAAATTCTGATCGACGCTTAGGCATTCGGAACTGGGCTCGCTCTGTATTATTTTCAAACTCAAGGTGTGAATCGTTTCTTCACGAGATCCTACCAGGGAACCAAATCGAACTGACAACAGGCTGTCATCGAAACAGCAGCAGAAATCCTCGTCGGTCGGTGTTTTCCAGCTCAATTCGTCAAGATCTGACTCCGACGTCGAAATTCTCTGATTGAGAGAACCCGCAAGCCCCCTAGACTTGCTATCCTGGTGAACGCCGTCAAAACTGGCCTTTAACCCAATTTGGAATTCGCGATATAATCTTCTGAATTAGTGAGAATGGATTCTTCGTTTGCGACGCGAATTCGCATCTCACCTGCAACGGCACTTGTTTTGCTACTTTGGGCAACTGGTGTCATTCGGGCGATCTGCAAACGACTTCAAAGGGCTGGGACGCCATCATGGGTTTTGATCTGTTTATTCTGGCAATTTTGCTGGTGACGACGATTCGTGGTGCGGCCAAAGGCGTCGCCTGGCAACTCGCCGGCATCGCAGCGCTCATTCTGTGCTTTATGTTCGCGACGCCTCTGTCGTTGACAATCGCTCCAATGATCAAACTGGACCCACCGCTCAATCGCTGGGTCGCCATGTTGGGCATCTATCTCGTCTTTTCATTCGGCACTTTCGCCGTCGCGCGGGGCTTTCGAGAAGCCCTGGAAAAGGCGAAATTTGTCGAATTTGACCGACACCTGGGGGCACTGTTTGGCCTGTTTAAGGGCGCGATTATCGCGTTGGTGATCACGTTCTTTTGTGTGGCGATGTCTCGGCAAGCTCGAGATGTGATCTTGAAGACCTACACCGGTTACGCTTCCGCTCACATCATGAATGCAATCGATCCCGTCATGCCCAAAGAGTTGCACGCGATCCTCGAGCCATACATTCACCAGCTGGATGCGGTCGATCCCGAATTGGCCGTCGAACGAGAGCAACGTGATCAAGAAGTCTTCAATGAGGAGGGGCCGCCAGCGCCCGGCGGAGTCATTCCCCGGACCACTAGCAGGGGCTATCGACCAACTGGCCGAAATCCTCAACAGCTGGAAAGTGAGGGGCCGCGAGCAGTACCTCGCGACCCGTTTCAAGACGGCGAATCCGAACTCGGCGCGCCCCGGGCCGGCGCGGCAGCGAATCCACCCCAATTGAATGATCCAGAACAGGAACCAGAAGTCGTCCCCGCCACCGACAGCGCTTTCGGCTGGTTGAATGACTTGCCGCATCTGGCCGCGAAAATCACTCCGGCAATCAAGAAGAAATTATTTCAAGCCTTTCAAAACACGGCCGTCGAACATCGCGATGAGTTCATCAATACTCTGAAGAAAACCTCACCATCTGCCGTACCGCAGGTTGCCCAGGCTTGGATCAATGGACGGCCCGCGGCTCAAGCGACAGAGGATCCATTTGAATCCCCTGCACCACCGAAAGCGATGCGGCGGCCGCAACCACCGATCCAGATGGAAAATGAGCCTGAACCGGACACTGAGCCCGTCCCGCCGCCACGACCATTGAAGAACTCTGCGAATCGGATCCGGCAACCAGTCCCGGACACGAACGACTTCAATCAGGGACAAGAAAACGGTCCCTTTCAGGCTCGGACGAACCGGCAGCCGGTTCCCACGCCAATGAATCAGAATCCTCAACGCCATCAATTGCTGCTCGGTATTGCCAAGGTGTTTTCCAGCCGCAAGGTAGAGCAGGCCCAGAAGATGACCGAAATTGAGACGCTCTTTTTGGGGCTTCCCGATCCTGTCGTCGTGGGAGTCCTCGAAGACTGGCTCTCGGATTTGCGAGGTGCCGATCCCGACCCCGATCCACAAACAGACCTGGCCACAACTTTGAACGTCCGCATTGCGAGGCAAGTCGATGCGCTGAACATTCCACACGATCAACTGGATCCACAATGGCAAACCAAGCTGGAGCGATTCTATAAGAACTGAAGGATCATTTTCGACAAATCAGGGAGTCACAAATCCCCAGTAGCCAAGGTCACCAGACCTTGGGAGATTCAGGCGGTGATCGAGTCGACCACCCCAATCTCTAAGGAGATCGGCCACAAAAGTCTCTCACGCCGTTACCCGGTGAATCTGCCGTGAAGGATTTCCAAACAGCAATTCACGCGTAGCCAAGGTCGCCAGACCTTGGGAGATTCAGGCGGTGTGATCGAGTCGACCGCCCCAATCTCTGACGAGATCGGCTACAACAGTCTTTGACGGCGTTACCCGGTGAGGCATGTTGTGAAGGATTTTCAAACAGCAATTCACGCGTAGCTAAGGTCATCAGACCTTGGGAGATTCAGGCGGCGATCGAGTCAATCAATCGCGCCGAGTGCTTCTTTCCGTCGACGCAATTCGCCGCCAGTCATTTTGAAAACCGAACTCTCAGCCGAACGTCAGTGATTATGACACAGCGGGGTTGGCCCCAATTTCCGAGAACGGGAATCACACCTCACGGGTAAGCAGTCATTCCTGATCATCTAAAACCCGCGTT